>JBKPSE010000608.1:0-8160 GCA_046765855.1 Acidobacteriota bacterium
GCGCTGCTCGCCTCGCTGCTCGCGGTGCCGCCGCTCGCCGGGTCCGAACCGCTGCCGTCGCTGTGGACCATCCTCGGCAGGAGCGCGACGACGACCGCGCGTGAAAACGTCAACGCCGACGACAACTCGGGCGAACGGCCCGGCGCCTCGTCGTCGTCAGTGGAGCGCGAGCAGGGAAACCGCGCGGCCGAGCAATCCCGTCCGTCATCGTCGCAGCGCACGACGGCCGACTCACGTTCCACTGCATCGCCGTCCGGAGGCGACCGGCCGGACCTTACGGGTCAAAGTGGCGCCAGCTCGATCACCGGGGACGCAGTGGCATCCGCGCAAGGCGACGGCGCCGGAGCCCCCGGCGCAGGTGCGGGCGCTCAGCCAGGCGACGCGGCCGGCGATGGGGCCGGCGGGGCGGCAGGATCAGGTGACGCGAGAGACCCTCGATCGAATTCCCCGGGCGGACGCGGCGGCGGACCCCGCGGCTATGGCACTGGCGGAGTCGCGCCACAGCGTGCTGAAAGTCCGACCGCGGTCCCCGACGCTCCAATGAATCCCGGCAAGGCGATCGAAATCGTGCTGCCGGCGTTCTCGGACGCGCGCGACGACACGCCTGGCGACGAACCCGCCGGCATCAAGCGAAAAGCTGAAGCAGCCGATCAGGCCCGCGCTCTTCGAACAGGCCAGGAGAGAGCAACCGCGGCAAATGAACCGGGGACGCGCGAACCCGTTCAGCGCTGGCCGAACTGGGTGTTCAAGGTGCTGCACAGGTAGATATGACCGCGTCACGGCCCAGCGCGACCGAGCGACCGCGAGTGAACCTGGCGAGCGGAGCGGGGCGTGGGGCCCCCGCGAGCGCCCGCCTCCGCCAATGCTCCGGCGAGGTCTCGCCGAAGCGCTTCGCGCGAAGGCGGAAGCCAGTCGGGGAGTCCGAGGGGCGAAGCCCCTCGGAAAGACGACGATGAACGTAGCCCACGCGCGACGCCACGCGACTCAGATCATTGATGCAGTGGCCGAGGAGTTGTACGGCGTCGAAACCGTCATCAAGCTGTCGCTCGCCGCGCTGCTCAGCGGCGGACACGTGCTCCTCGAGGGCAATCCCGGTCTCGGCAAGACCGAGCTGGTCAAGCGTCTCGCGCGCGTCATGAACCTGAGAGCGGGACGCATCCAGTTCACGCCGGATCTGATGCCGGCCGACATCACCGGCACGCTCATGCCCGCCGGCGACGGCGCGCTGCGCTTCCAGAGCGGACCGATCTTCACTTCGCTGCTCCTCGCGGACGAGATCAACCGCGCGACTCCGAAGACGCAGTCGGCCATGCTCGAGGCGATGGCGGAGAAAAAGGTCACGGTCCTCGGCGAGGAGCACGTGCTGCCCTCACCGTTCATCGTGCTGGCGACGCAGAACCCGATCGATCATGAAGGCACTTACAACCTGCCGGCCGCGCAGGCCGATCGATTCATGTTCAAGGTGAGAATGCCGGTCCCCGACGGGCCCACGGTGCAGCGGATCATCCGTAAGCGCGCCGGCGCGGGCGCGCCCGATCCGCAGGCGGACGGCGGGCCCGGATCGCGGACGCAGCCGCGTAATTACGACTTGCCTGTCGACGCGACCGCCGCCGCGACGCTCGTTCACGACATCGCCGACGTTGTCCGATCGATCCCACCGCTGCCCGCCGTCGAGGCGCATGTGACGAACATGTTCCTCGCGTCGAACCGCTCGTTCTCGGGGCTGACGAATCCGTCCGGATCCCGAGCCGACATCGAGACCGCTGCGCGCCGCATTCAGTACGGCATGAGTCCGCGCGCCGCCGGCGACATCATGCTGGCCGCGAAAGCGTGGGTCTGCCTCTCCGACACGGACGTGCACTACGTCGCCGCATCGCACCTGCAGGCGGTCGTCGTTCACGCGCTGCGCCACCGTCTGCGCCTTTCACTCGACGACGAGCACGAGGCCGGCGACTTCGAGGCCGAGCCCGAACGCCGGCTCGACGATGCGATCCGCCGGCTGTGCCTTCTCACGGCCCCCAAGGACTCCGGGTATGACGCGCTCTGGCAACGCGCCTACGACTGAGGCGCTGCCCATCCCCTCGTCGCAGCTGGATCGCTACCGGCTGCGCCTGCGGCAGCGCGATCGCGGCACGGTCGCGGGCGGGCACCTGATTCGTCAGCGCGGACAGAGTCTGGAGTTCCGCGAATTCCGTCCCTACCTGCCCGGCGACGATATTCGCCATGTCGACTGGCGTGCGTCCGCGCGGCACCATCGCCGCGATGAACTGGTCGTGCGCACGTTCGAGCACGAGGTGCAGACGCGTGTCGTCATCTCGATCGACACCCGCGCGACGATGCGGCTGCCCGAGGGTGTTTCGAAACTGCAACTCGCCTCGTGGTTCGCCGAGGCGATGGCCTATATCGCGGCGCGATCCGGTGATTCGGTCGCGCTCCATGGGCTGGAGAGCGGACGCGTGATCGAACTGGGGTCGTCGGGCGATCGCTGGCGCATTCGCCGCGCGCTGCAGCAGATCGGCGCGACATCGGCACGGAAGAACGCGTTGGGCTCGCCAAGCCGCGCACCGCGCGTCCGCGAGGAGCGGAGCGGGGCGAGGGGTCCCGCGAGCGACGAGCCGGGCTTCGGGGCGGCGCCTCGACATGTTTTGGACCGCGTGCTGCCGCCGGGCAGCGTGTGGCTCGTGCTCACCGACCTGTATTTCGCAACGGACGCCGAAGTCATGGCCCTCGCCGCCCGCGTGCGCCACGCGCAGCATGGAGCGCGCTGGGTCGTCGTCGTCGACTTCGACAGCTGGGCCTGCGAAACGCATCGCGTGGGACACGGGTTGCGGCGCCTCGACGGACCGGGTGTCACCACCCCTGAGCTGCGCGTCAGATTGAACCGGGATGTGCTCGATGACGTGAAGGGACGCATCGACGCGCGAAAGCGCCGTTTCGATCGCGCCGCGGCGGCCGGCGGCTACGACCGCCTGAGATTCACGTGGCCGGCCGAGAGCCATCCGGCATCGGCCGACGTCTTTCGCGAACACTTCTTCGGCCAGGAGATCGTGCACCGCCTGGTGATGCCGGACGGTGCGCCGTGACGTGGGTCTTCGCCGCGCTTGCGGCGGCGCTCGTCGTCATCTATATGGCGCGGCCGAATTTCCGCCGTGCTGTGCTGTCGGCTGCGCTGTTCTTCCAGGACGACCCGGTGATCGGATCGACGAGCCGGATCGCGTGGAGCACGCCGCGACCCACTCCGCTGTTCTTCCTGCAGCTGTCCGTGGTCCTGCTGCTGCTTCTCGCGGTGCCGCACTGCCGCGGCGCCGCCGTGCTCGATCGTTCGCCGCGAGCCGGCGTCCACGTCTTGTTCGATCGCTCGGCGAGCATGAGCACGCAGCAGAACGGCGGCACACGATTCGATGCCGCTCTCGCGGCGCTTCGGTCCGCGACAACGGCGCAGCAGTCCGCGATCGCCTGCTTCAGGCTGTCGGCGTTCGACCTCGAGCTCACGACGGTGGACGGAAACGTGAGGACCGTCGGCGAGCTCGTGCAGCTGGCCTCACGCCTCGAGCCGCGGCCGCTCGGCACTGAACTGTCGCTCGTGCAGCGCGCAATCGCCGATCCGCCGAACGCGTCACCAGGCGAGTGTGCGACCAACGCCACCGTGGTCGTCACCGACATGCCGGCGCCGCCGTGGATGGACGGACCCGCATCGCGCGGGCACTTGTGGATCGACGTGTCACAGCCGGCGCCGAACGCCGGGATCGTGGACCTCGTCGACGATCGCGATCGCGTGAGCGGCGCGGTGCGGCACGTACGCGTCGTCGTCGGTGCGTTTGGCGGCATGGCCGCGTCGAGCGTCAGACTCAGCGTGACGTCGCCCGACGGCGCCGTCCGGACGCGGTCGATCGAGACGTGGGACGGACCATCAGGAAGCGTGGACGTCGTTCCGACGCTCCCCGGCCGTTACACGTTCCAGGTCGTTCCCGGAGGGGCGTATCGCTACGACGACGATGCGGCGATCGACGTGCCGCCGTCAGATTCGATTCGCGTCGACTGGCGAGTCGCGCGGCGGGACTGGATCGCTCGGTTGGGATGGGTTGACGATCGCGATCATCCCGACCTGCGCGTGTTGCCGTCAATCGAGATGCTCGACTCCCGTCCGGCGATTGTCCTTGGCAGCGGCTACGCACCGCGCGCGCGGCCGGTCCAGCCGGTGGCGACGTTTCAGGAGACGAGCCCACTGTTGAGCGGGCTCAATCTCGACGTCGCCGAGCGCAGCGGCATGAACCGGGCCCCGGCGTTGCCGCCAGGATTCAACCCGGTGCTGACCGGTCCGGACAACGCGGTGTGGATCGCGCAGCGCTCGGTTCCGATTGCCGCGTTCGTTCCCGGCCTGCCGCCTGAGGGGGACGACAGCGTCTCACGATTTGCTTCGACGGTGTTCCTCAACGCCGCGCGCTGGGTGCTCGAGCGACGGCCACGGCCGGCGCTCTTCACGCTGACCTCACCGCAACAGCCGCAGCCGTCGGGGACCCGCCTCGCGCTGCATCCGGGAGAGGGTCATACCGGACGCACACCTCGATCGGTGGGCACCTTCGATCCACGCGCGCCGCAACAGCTACAGACGGGGCGCCGCCTGGCGCTCTGGCCGTGGCTGGTCGGGGCCGCGGCGCTCGTGTTCCTGGCCGAACGCAGCCTGGCGCTGCTGCGAGGTGCCGCATGACTGTGATCTTCGCGCCGGAGTACCCATGGCAGCTGTGGCTCGCGGCACTTGTCGTCGTGGCCGCGGCCGCGTCTCTGGGCGCGGCATGGCTCCTCGGCCGCCGTCATCTCGGCGGGGCGCGCGCGACGCAGATCGTCGTCGCGGCGGCCACTGGGCTCGCCGCCGTGTGTCTGGCGATCGCGCTCTCGGCGCCAACGCTCGTCCGTCGCGGGGATCGCAGTCGCTTTCATGTCGTCGTGCTCCTCGATGTGTCGGACAGCATGACGCGCGCGGAGGGGGGACTCGCGCGCGTGCGGCAGATGGCAAGTGCCCGTCTTCGCAAGGCAACCGCCGCGGCCGGCGCGGAGGTGACCGCGCAGTTGCTGACCTTCCGTTCTGACGTCGTGGCCTTCGAGCGCGCCGTCCCGCTGCGTCGCATCGCCGATCGACTCGACGCGATCCCCGACAGTGCCTTCGCGGTCGGTCCCGGGACCAACATCGCGAGCGGCCTGGTCAGTGCGGGCGAGGCGATCGAGCGCGCGGGGGGCCGCGGTGCCGTCGTGCTCGTCAGCGACGGCAACGAGACGGACGGCGACGGGCTCGCCGCCGCCGCGCAGCTTGCCGCGCGCGGCATTGCGGTTCACGTCCTGCCGATCGCGGCAGGGGCGCCGGCACTCGGCCTGCTCTCCGCCAATCTCCCGGCCTACGTCGACGCCGGCAGCGAGACCTATGTCCGCGGCGTGCTTGGCAATGCGGCGGGCAACAAAAAGGCGGCGACGCTCACGCTCGCGGCGCATCGCGTCGCGCCGGGACGGCCGAACGGCGAAGCGGCCGCATCACGCGGGACCGTCGAAGTGGCCGGACGTGAATGGGCGCAATTCCGGACGCCGGTGGTGTTCACTCAGCCGGGGCTGCAGTTCGTGGACGTCGCCGTCGAGACCGAGCGCCGCCGCCTCTTTACCCACGTCGAGCGTCCGCCGCGGCTGCTGGCGGTTGGCGACGATCGATGGACCGCGGCGTTTGCCGCCGGCGCGATCCAGGTCGTGCGCGCCGAGCCGTCCGCGCTGGGACCGTCGGCCTCGATCGAGGACTTCGATGGCATCGTCATCGACGGCGTGCCGGCCGCGGAGTTCGCGCCGGATGTGCTCGCGCGAATCGCGCGCGCCGTGTCGTCGCGCAAGACCGGTCTCTTTCTCGTCAATGGACGGCACGCCGGTTCCCCGCTTTCGGCGACGTCGCTGATGTCGTATGACGACACGCCGCTCGAGCCGCTGCTGCCGCTCGTCAGCGAAGCGCGCGCCCGCCAGGGAGGGCCGCCGCCGCGGCACGTCGTGATGCTCGTCGACACGTCGGGATCGATGTGCGGCGCTCCGTTGATCACGGCGCAGCAGATCGCCATCTCGATCGTCGATCGCGCTCTGCGCCCGCACGATCTGCTCGATCTGATGGCGTTCACGACCTCCGCCTCCGCACGGCTGACCGACCAGCCCATGACTCCTCAGGGCAAGGCGCGGGCGATCGACGAGATTCGCCGGATGGCATGCGATGGCGGCACCGACCCGCAGGAAGCGCTGCAGAAGCTCGCGGCGCGGAAGCTGAAGAACTGCGGACTGCTGTTCTTTTCCGACGGCGGCTTCGCGCCGCTGCGGCAGCTCTCACAGTATCGACCCGACTGCCGTACGACTGTCTTCGGCATCAGGCCCGAACCCTTCGCCGCCAATGAGCCGATGGCCGCGCTGGCCGATCCTATTCACGTCAGCGAAGGCTTCGATCCGCAGCGGATCAAGATTCCGTACTTCGACCAGGATGCGAAGAACCATTTCTTCGAACCGGGCGGCTATACCGCGCTGTCGATGAAGCAGGTGCTGCCCAGTGGTTTCGCGATGGAGATGCCGGAGATCCCGCTCGAAGGCACCGCGACGACTTCGCCAAAAGACGATGTGGTGCCGGTGGCGGTGCGGCCGAAGCTGACGGATCCGGTCCTCGCATATCGCGAGAACGGCACCGCGAACGTCGGTGAGCTGACGACCGCGATTCCGGCGGCCTGGCTCCGGCGCGCCGATGGCCGTGCCGCGATCCGCCAATGGATCGAAGCGGTGCTGCCCTCGGCAAACAGCCGGCGCTACACGTTTCAATTGACCGAGCATGGCAGCGATCTCGAGATCGACATCGCGCTCGCGCCGGAGGGCAATCGACTGCCGGAGATCGAGCGAATCGAGGCGGCGGTCGAGATGCCGGGCGCGGCGGCCGTCGAGCTGCCGGTGAGACGGAACGAAGAGGATCCCGCGACCTTCCGCGCCAGACTCACACTCCCCTCATCGGACCGGCCGATCGATGCGACGCTGATCTTGAAGGAATCCGGGCCGGGCGCGCTGGTTCGGCCGCAGCGCATCCCGATGCTGGTGCCGCCGCGGCAAGTGCTCTCGGGACGGCGAGTGGCGGAGTCGTTCAGCGTCGGCGTCAACGAGGCGCTGCTGCGCAGCCTGGCGCAGGCGGGCCGAGGAACCTACGATGCGATCGAGCGCATGAACACGGACAGCACCGTCGTCGCCGGCGGACGGATCGATCTCTGGCCGTTCGCGGCTGCCGTCGGCTGCCTCGCGTATCTCGCGGCGATCCTCGCGCGGCGGGTGGATCCATGACCGCGCGCGTGGTGGACGTGCGTGCCGACGATCTGGCCATCGCGATGAGGGCGTTGCAGCGCCTCGGCGTCGCGCTATTCGCTGATGTATTCGGCAATCCAGGCATTACACCCGACCAATGGTTCGAATGGCCCGAGGCGCGGGTCCTCGATCGGATTCCGCTCGGCCGCCTGGGCTGGCGGCGGCTCGTCGCGCGGATCGCGCCGATGTTGAGCGACGTCGTGACGGATCGGAAACGCTGGGCCGGTTCGTCGCCCAGCCGGCTGCGCTGGTCGGGCGGCGCGGTGCGGGCGCGGCTGGCGATCGACGCGCACGGCGTTGAAGGGCATTTGATCCCCGATCGGCTGCTGGGACTGGTCGCACGCGCCGCATGGGAATCGGCTGACTTTCGGCTGCAGGCGTCGACCCTCGTGCTGGATCACTTTCGCTCGCGTCTGATCGCGTCCGCCGATGAACCGCGAGCGCCGCACATCGCGCCCGGCGTCGTGTGGTTGATGATCGCGACCGCGCGGATCACACCGCCTGCCTCCGTGCGGCTCGGATGGATACACCGTGCCGAGCAGCGTGCGTTGGCCCGGCTGCAGCGGTTCGCGCACGATGAGCTCGACGCCACGGCGCTGCCGCACGACTTCTGGTCGCAGTGGATCGCCTGGCATGTCGAGCGCCGCTACGGCCAGCGGGCGAAACTGCCGCCCGAATGGCACTCGCGGCTGAGCGCCGCCGATCGTCCCGGCGCGGAGACGATCCATCCGCTCGCAGCGGCCTACGCCGCATGGTTTCCCATACAGAGGAGAGTGGCGCGTGTTCGACCCGGCCCGCATTCTTGAGATC
>JBKPSE010000609.1:0-10888 GCA_046765855.1 Acidobacteriota bacterium
AGCGCGTCCCCGGAGAAAAGAAGGTGGTGGGCGTGCGCGCGCAGCGGCTCTACGAAGAGAAGAAGGCGAAGGGTGAGATTCCGGTAAAGCCGATGCCGGCAACGCTGAACTGCGACATCGATCGCTCACCCGCGCCCGAGCAGCACGAACCGAAACCAAGCGATTTGATCATCGGAACGATCGCGCTCGCGCCCGCGGCGCTGCTCGCCGCGAAGAAAGTGCGCGACGAGATGAAGAAAAGCGCTTGATTATCTGCAGACGACCGTCGGCGGCGGCTCCCACGAGCCGGGACGGAGCTTGCCGCCAAATCCCCAGTACACGGGCTGCGCCGGGGTGCAATTGGGCGCCACCGGTACGCGCGTGCGGACCAGCCCTTGGTCGGTCGGCACAACTGTCGTGACGCTGTTCCGATCGTTGAGACGATTGCCGTATCCGCGGCCGTAAGAACCCGCCACCGGCACGTACACGGGGACGGCAACCGGATATGCAACGGGTGCCGGCGACTGCGCAGCGCTGTCGTGGTGGTCGACGACTATCACCTGGGGTTCCCGCGGCTGCGTCTCCGGATCCGGCACCGCTGCAGGCTGCGCGGCAGGCACGGGCTCGACCCGGGGAGAGCGCCCGCTCTTGATGACGGCAAGAATCACCGCGTCACTGACGCCGCCTTCTTTGAGTTGTTTGACCGTGGCCGCGTCGAGCGTGAAGATCGTGCGATCCACCTCGATCAGCGAGATCAGCACCTGGTCGCTGAGACCGGCTTTCGACAGTTCGACGAGATCGCGGATCGTGACCGCGTCCGCCCTGCCGGCCGTGAGCGCCAGCGCCGTGACGAGACCGAAGACTACGCGCCGCATGGAACCTCCGACAAAGATGACGAGCCCACGTCTATAGTGCAATAGAACCGCCATTCGGTTGGGCCCGTTTAATGCGGTAATCCGCGCCCGGGAACGGCCGTGGTCCTGTGGCGAGGACAGCACTGTCCCCGGCGCGTGGCGGAACCGCGGAAAAACCGTAGAATTGCGCCTGTTCAGCGGGGCACGTCCCTTGCTCGCTGTGCCGGCACAGGAGTAAAGCTCAATGTTCTCGAAACCGCTGCCGTTCGTTCTGCTGGCTCTAGCGTGCATCACGGCGGCAGCCGGCGCCGGGTACGTGGCCAAGCGCCAGAACGCGGCCGAGACGACGGTCGTCAGCGCGCCCGCGGCGCAGCCCGCGCCGACGACGGCGACAACGACGACGCCTGCCACCACGCCGGCTGCGGAGCCTGCGTCAGCACGACCGGTCGCCGAAACGGAAGCTGCCGTCACGCCGGCCAAAAACGACCCGCCGCCGGTGGTGACCGCTCGCAAAGAAAAGCCAGCGGCGCCCGCCCCGAGCCGCCGTCAGGAAACGCGCCGGGCGCAGACAGCCCCGCCGGCAGCGCAGACTGTGCAGAACGAACGGGTCAAGGCACCCGTCGGGCGGACCACGCCAATGGGCGGAGGAGCAACCGCCGCCACCGAACCGCAGCCCTCCGCAGCTGCGGTGGCCCCTGCGGCAACCCCCGACCCGGTAAAGCCGATCGAGCCACAGCCCGAGCCGCCACGCCAGCCACAGTTCGAGGAGTTGATCCTGCCGGCTTCATCGGTCATCGGTCTGCAGCTGGAGTCGACCTTGTCGTCGGAGCGTGCGCGGGTCGAGGATCGGGTCGACGCACGCGTAACGCGGGACGTTCTGGCTGGTGGTCGTGTTGCCATCCCGGCCGGATCGCGCGTCCTCGGTTCAGTGACCGTCGTCGAGCGCGGCGGCAAAGTGAAGGAGCGCGCGCGGCTCGGCGTCCGCTTCCACACGCTGATTCTCGCCGACGGCAGCGAAGTGCCGCTGCACACCGACGCCGTGTACCGCGAGGGTGAATCGCCGGCCGGCAATTCGGCCAAGAAAATCGGCGGCGCCGCAGTCGGCGGCGCAATCCTCGGCGCCATTCTCGGCGGAGGCAAAGGTGCGGCGATCGGCGGCGCGACCGGCGCGGCTGGAGGAACGGCCGCAGTGATGACCGGCGATCGCAACGCCGCCACGCTCAACCGCGGCGAAGTGGTCACCGCCAAGCTCTCGGCGCCGGCCACCATTACTGTGGAACGCCGCGAATGATCGGGAAATCGCCCGATTGGACGACTTCAGAGAGCACGCCCATCGTTTAGCCGACTGGATAGCGGACTACCTCGAAAACAGCGAACGCTATCCAGTACTGTCGCGTGTACAGCCCGGCGCGATTCGGGACGCGCTTCCCACCCGCGCACCCGAGCTCGGCGAACCCTTCACGCAGATCTTCCAGGACTTCGAGCGGCTCATCCTGCCCGGCGTCACGCACTGGAACCATCCGGGCTTCTTCGCCTACTTCGCCATCACGAGCAGCGCGCCGGGGATCCTCGGCGAGTTCCTCGCCGCTGCGTTGAATCAGCAGGCGATGCTGTGGCGCACGTCGCCGGCAGCGACGGAGCTCGAGGAGGTAGCGCTCGCGTGGCTGCGGCAGCTCGTCGGACTTCCCGATGCCTTCGAAGGGGTCATCTACGATACCGCGTCGGTCTCGACGCTGCACGCGTTAGCCGCAGCGCGTGAAGCGGCGCTGCCGGACGTGCGCGCTCGTGGCCTCGCCGGTGTCGGCGGCATTCGCGGCGTACGCGTCTACTGCAGCGAGCACGCCCATTCCTCGGTCGACAAGGCAGTCATCACGCTGGGGCTCGGGCACGACTCGTTGAAGAGGATCGCCGCGGATGCCGAGTTCCGCATGAGGGCTGACGCGCTCGACGTGTCCATTGCCGCCGACCGCGCCGCCGGCATCATTCCAATCGCAGTGGTTGCGACCGTCGGGACGACGTCGAGCACCAGCGTCGATCCGGTAGAAGAGATCGCCGCGATCTGCGCGCGCGAGAGTATCTGGCTGCACGTCGACGCGGCCTACGCCGGCGTTGCCGCGATGCTCCCGGAATACGAATGGATTCTGCGCGGCGCAGCAGACGCCGATTCGATCGTCCTGAATCCGCACAAGTGGCTGTTCACGCCCTTCGATCTGAGCGCGCTCTATTGCCGCCGCATGGACATGCTGCGTCAGGCGTTCTCACTCACGCCCGAGTATCTCAAGACCAGCGAAGGGGAAGCCGGCGTTCGCAATCTGATGGATACCGGCATTCAGCTGGGACGCCGCTTCCGATCGCTGAAGCTCTGGATGATCCTGCGCCATTTCGGCGCCCAACAACTTCGCGCGGTGTTGAGTCATCACATCGAGCTCGCAAAGACCTTCGCTAGCTGGGTCGATGCCAGCGAACGCTTCGAGCGGGCCGCGCCGGTGCCTTTCAGCGTCGTCTGTTTCCGGCTGCGGGACGGGGACGATCAGCGCCACGCGCGATTGCTCGATGCCGTCAATCGATCCGGCGAGGTCTTCCTCTCGCACACCAGGCTCGATGGACGGTATGCGTTTCGTCTCGCGATCGGCCACCTGCATACGGCCGAGCGCCACGTCGCGCGCGCATGGGAACTGCTGAACTCGGCTGCAGCAGACCTCGAAACAACATCGTAAGGGGCATGTCGCTTGCAGCCGCGAGACACAGGAAGGAGTGTCTTGATGTCTGTACGAAAGTGGCTTGTTACTACTGGTCTATTCGCAGCCGCCTGTGTTGCGGCTCCAACGACTGCATCCGCCGATTGGGTGCTGACACCATTCATCGGCTGGAACTTCAACCGCAGCGTCAAGGTGGACGGCAGCACGGAGAGCTTCGGCAAGGAGTTCGAAAAGAAAATCGACTACGGCGTGTCGCTGGCGAACATGGGCGCCGGCGCGGTGGGCTTCGAGGTCGACTTCGGCTACTCGCCGAACTTCTTTCAGGCCAACACCGGCGACAGCGACTTCGATCTCGCCAGCAACAGCAACGTGACGACGCTGACCGCGAACGCGATCGTCGGCATTCCGATCGGCGGGCAGCGCGGCGGATCCGTGCGTCCCTACGTGGTCGGCGGCGTCGGGCTGATTCGCCAGAACGTCGGCGACGCCGGCGACTTCTTCGACGTCAAGTCGAAAAACGACTTTGGCTTCGACGCCGGTGGCGGCGTGATGGGCTTCTTCAACAGCAACGTCGGCGTGCGCGGCGACGTGCGGTACTTCCGTTCGTTCCAGGGCGCCGATGCCGACAGCGTCACCGGCCTGGCGTTCGGCAACCTGAGCTTCTGGCGCGGCTCGGTTGGCGTCTCATTCAAGTTCTAGCTGACGCAGCCAGGCCCGGGCTTCCTGCAACGCCGCCGCGACCGCATCGGGAGCGGTCGACTGCGGCGTTCGTTTTTTCTCGACCGATTTCAACGGGGTGATCGCCGTGCGGACGTCTTCATCGAACAGCGGCGAGTGCTCGCGCCATTCGGACAGCGAGAGCTGATCGAAGCTGCGCCCGTTTTCGAGCAGGCGCCGCACGAGTGCGCCCACCACTTCGTGCGCGTCGCGGAACGGCAGCCCCTTGGCCACGAGGTAGTCGGCAACGTCAGTGGCGAGGAGCAGTCCCGAGGCCGCACGTGTCATCACGGACGCATTGGGCCGCAGTCCACCGATCACGCTCGCCGTGGCGCTCAGGCATCCAAGCCACGTGTCTTCCGCGTCGAACAGCGCCTCTTTGTCTTCCTGTAAGTCCTTGTTATACCCGGCAGGCAGTCCCTTCATCGTCACCAGCCAGCCGGAAAGGTGGCCGATGACGCGGCCGCTCTTGCCGCGTACGAGCTCGAGCGGATCCGGATTCTTCTTTTGCGGCATCAGACTGCTGCCGGTTGCGGCGGCGTCGGCGAGCTCGAAGTAACCGAATTCCTCCGCGGTAAACAGGATGAAATCTTCGGCGACGCGGCTCAAATGCACCATGCCGAGCGCGGCCGCGTGCAGGAACGACGCGACGAAGTCCCGATCGCCGCTGACGTCCATGCTGTTGCGCGCGATCCGGCTGAAGCCGAGCGACCTTGCGAGTTCGTCCACGTCGATGGCGTAGCTGGTCCCGGCGATCGCGCCCGATCCGAGCGGCAACTCGTCGGCCTCGGCGAGAACCGCGCTTAATCGGTCCGCGTCGCGGCGCAACGCCGCACAGTGAGAGAGCAGAAAGTGCGCGACCATCACCGGCTGCGCGCGGCGCAGATGCGTGTAGGCAGGCATCAGTGCGTCGCCAGCACGCTCGGCAAGGCTCACCAAGCTTTGCACGACGAAGGCGATGGCTTGGCGGATGTGAGGAACGCGCCGTTTCAGGTAGAGCCGCAGATCGAGGGCAACCTGCTCGTTGCGCGACCGGCCGGTATGAAGACGCCGTCCGGCATCGCCGATGCGCGCAACCAGCTCGCGCTCCACGAAAGCATGGATATCCTCGTCGCCGTGCGCGTCACTGACAAATGATGCGTCCTTCAGCCCCTCGTCGAGAATGGCTTCGAGACCCCGCGCGATCGCGCGGCCATCTTCATCCGACAACACCTTCGCTCGCGCGAGCCCGGCCGCCCATGCCAAGCTCCCGCGCACGTCGTCCTCGAACAGACGTCGATCGAAGCGGAACGACGATCCGAAGGCGAAGAGTTGCGCATCCGGATCTTCAGCAAAGCGCCCTGACCAGAGATGTGCCATCAGTGAATCGTCTCCGGATTCGGCGCTGCAGCCGGCGCCGTGGATGACGCCGCCGCGGGCGTCTCGATGGCCATCGGGGATCGGCGTCCGACGACGCGGCAATCGCCCTTGAAGAGTTTCAGACGCACCGCGCCGGTGACGCGCGGCTGAATGGTGGCCATGAACGCGTCAATCGCCTGGCGCGTCGGGGAGAACCATCGACCGTTATAGGCCAGGTCGGCATAGGCGCGGCCGAGATCGTGTGCGAGCCGCTCGAGGTCGCGAGGGATGACCAGCTTCTCGAGCTCGCTGTGCGCCGTGTGCAGGACGACCGCTGCAGGCGCTTCATAGATCTCGCGCGACTTCGCGCCCGACGTGGCGTTCTCGACCATGTCGATGCGGCCGACGCCGTGCGCTCCGGCAATCGTTTCGATGCTCTCGATCAACTCGATCAGCGGCATCTCGATGCCGTTGGCGCGAACGGGCACGCCCTGTTCGAATTCGATCTCCACGTACGCCGGTTCGTCGGGACAGTCTCGCGGCGATCGGGTCAGCGCGTAGATGTCCTCGGGCGATTCCTGCCACGGGTCCTCGAGCACGCCGCGTTCGATCGAGCGGCCCCAGAGGTTGGTGTCCACCGTGTAAGGACTGTCGATCGTCGAGGGAATGGGAATCCGGCGCGTACGCGCGTATTCCAGCTCCTGCTCCCGGTTCATGCCCCAGATCCGCGCCGGCGCGAGCACCGTCATCGATGGATCGAGCGCCTTGACACCGAGCTCGAGGCGCAGTTCGTCGTTTGCTTTGCCGTTACAGCCGTGCGCCACGACGGCGGCCCCCTCCATCCGCGCTACATCGACGAGCTTGCGCGCGATCAAGGGCCGGCTCAGCGCGGTCGAGAGCGGATAGCGATCCTCGTACAACGCACCCGCCTGCAGCGCCGGCAGAATGTAATCGCGTGCGAACTCATCGCGGACGTCGAGCACGTGCGCGCGCACGGCGCCGACGGCGAGCGCCCGTTCGCGAACGTCGCTCAACTCGCGTCCCTGGCCGATATCGAGAGTGACCGCAATCACTTCAGTGCCGTACTTTTCGGCGAGCCATGCGATCGCGATCGACGTGTCGAGGCCGCCCGAATAAGCGAGAACGATTCGCTGCATCCTCTTACCCTTTCACCCACTCCTCGAGCCGCCGCGTGAACGCGCGCGCTTCCGGTTCACCGCGGCAGATCACCAGGATCGTGTTCTCGCCGCCAATCGTGCCCACCACCTCCGACAGCCGCGCGCGATCGATCGCCTCGGCCAGCGGGTGGGCCTGCGCGGACTCGGTCCGCAGCACCACCAGCTGCTGAACCGCTTCGAACTTCCTCAGCGAGTTGGCGACGGCGCGCCGCAGCACCGATGCGGCATCCGCCGGCGACGACGCCTCGGCAACGATCGGCCGCTTATACGCCCCGTCGGCCGCCGCCTTCACCAAGCCAAGATCCCTGATGTCGCGGGAGAGGGTCGCCTGGGTAACCGCAATGCCACGGTCGTGCAGCCGGGCTCGAAGCTGCTCCTGACTGGTAATCGTTTCCTGATCGACCAGTTCGAGCACCAGCGACTGCCTGTAGGCCTTCATACTTATTCACCGAAGCGATGATTATACACGCATACCTGCATAAACACAACATAAGTTATTGACTTCTTGGTACGCCGCTTGTATTCTTAACCATTCGAATGAATAGTTATGCCACAGCGGTGCGGGTTGGCGTTGCCGGAGCCACCGGGTATACCGGGATGGAGCTGCTGCGCTTGCTCTCGCGTCACCCGGGCGTGCGCGTCGCAGCGGCGATGGGCGCTCCCGGCGCGGCGCCGCGGAAGATGCCTGCCCTCACACGGGTGTGGGACGCGCCGGTCAACGGCCTGGATCTGGATGCGCTCGCGGACGCGACTGACGCCGTCTTTCTCGCCCTGCCGGATCACGCGGCGGCGGATATCGCCCCGCCATTGGTTGCCCGCGGCAAGCGCGTGTTCGATCTCTCGGGTGCCTTTCGTCTGCGCGATGCCGAGCAGCGCCGGCGCTGGTATCCGAAGACCCCTGATGATTCGCCGTCGGTTGTCTATGGACTGACCGAGCGCTATCGCCATCGCCTGCGCGAATCGAACTTGATCGCGTGCGCGGGTTGCTACCCGACCGCGGCGATTCTCGCGCTCCAGCCGCTGCTGGAGTCGTCGCTCCTCGATCTGCAGGGCGCGCCGATCATCATCGACGCGAAATCGGGCGTGTCCGGCGCCGGCAAGACGCCGACCGAGCGCACTCACTTCAGCGAGTGTCACGGCAGCCTCTCCGCCTACGGCGTGTTCGATCACCGCCATGCCGCGGAGATCGAACAGGAGCTCGGCACCGCGGTGACCTTCGTACCGCACCTGCTGCCGATCGATCGCGGGATTCTCGAAACGATTTACGCGCGGCTGGTCCCCGGCGCTGACGAGGCGTCGGTGAGCAGAGCGCTGCAGAGCGCCTACGCCGGCTCGCCGTTCGTGCGGCTCACCGGCAGAGAGCTGCCGGAGATCAAGCACGTCGCGCATACGAACTTCTGCGACATCGGCTGGCGCGTGCACGAGCCGACGCGGCAGCTCGTCCTGATTTCCTGCATCGACAACCTGGTCAAAGGCGCGGCCGGCCAGGCGGTGCAGAACTTCAACGTCGCCTTCGGATTCGACGAGGAGCTCGGACTCAATTGAGCGAGCACCCGGAGCCGGACACGCGAATCGAGCGGGGCATGGCGGCCGCGCGAGCGAAGGTATCGCGCAGTCCCAGGGACGTCCCGCGGACGGAAGCCGCCACGATCCTCAAACTTGGCGGCGAGCTGCTGGAGGATGCGGCAGCCATGCAGGTTGCCGCGGCCGCGGTCGCCGAGCTTGCGGCGGCCGCTCCGTTGAGCGTCGTTCACGGCGGCGGCCGCGCGATTGATGCCGATTTGAAGGCGCGCGGCAAAGCGCCCCGGTTCGTGGACGGCCTGCGCGTCACCGACGGCGACACGCTCGAAACCGTGGTCGCGGTGCTCGCGGGGAAGATCAATACGTCGTTCGTCGCCGCGCTGATCGCGGTCGGCGTGAAGGCGGTCGGACTCACGGGCGCCGATGCGGGTATCGGCATTTCGACGCTGGCACCGCCTCTGACGACCACGGAGGGAACCGTCGCGGACCTGGGACTCGTGGGCGTTC
This sequence comes from Acidobacteriota bacterium, assembly GCA_046765855.1. Lineage (GTDB taxonomy): Bacteria > Acidobacteriota > Vicinamibacteria > Vicinamibacterales > 2-12-FULL-66-21 > JAICSD01. The sequence continues at coordinate 8,794 of JBKPSE010000609.1, forward strand.
CGCGGGCGGACGCGCCGGCGCGGCTGCTCAACGACCTGATGGGCCTCGGCTATGTGCCGGTGGTTGCAAGCGTGGGCGTCAGTGCGGACGGGAGCCTGTTGAACGTCAACGCGGACACGCTCGCCGCCCACCTGGCGCGCGCGTCCGGCGCAGCGCGTCTGATCATCGGCGGCACGACGCCAGGCGTCTTCGATGCTGTCGGTGTCACCTGCCCGGCGCTCGACGCAGCCGAAGCGCGGCGCATGGTGGCGGCGGGTACGGCACGCGGCGGCATGGTTGCCAAGCTGACCGCATGCCTCGACGCAATGGATGGCGGCGTAAGACAGATTCGGATCGTCGACGGGCGAGCCGGCGGCTATGCCGACGCCCCGGGGACGACGATCGTTGCTTCGGCGAAACGTGAGTACACGAGATGTTGATGACCACTAGCCAGGATCCAATCGCAATCGACGCCCAGCACGTGCTGCAGGTGTACAAGCGGGCGCCGGTGGTGTTCGAGTCCGGGAAAGGCTGCGCGCTCTTCACGCGCGAGGGCGATCGATATCTCGATCTGATCTCCGGCGTCGGGGTCGCCGCGCTCGGCCACGCGCATCCGGAACTGGCCCGCGCGATCGCCGATCAGGCGGCAACGCTGCTGCATACCTCGAACCTGTTTCATCACCCGCTGCAGGCGGAGCTCGCGTCCGAACTGGCAAAGCTGTCGGGTCTGCCGCGCGCCTTCTTCTGCAACAGCGGCGCGGAAGCCGTCGAGGCGGCATTGAAGTTCGCGCGCCGCTACTGGCACGCGCAGGGCACGCCGCGGCCGAAGTTCGTGGCGTTCGACCATTCGTTCCATGGCCGGACGATGGGGGCGGTGTCGGTGACGTGGGATCCACACTACCGCGAGCCGTTTGCCCCGCTCGTGCCGGCCGTGTTGTTCGCGGATCCCGAGAACGCGCGGTCGATCAGCGCGGCGATTACTCCCGATACCGCCGCGGTGATCGTCGAACCGATCCAAGGTGAAGGCGGCGTGCGCCCACTGCTGCAGAGCGCGGCGGAGGCGATTGCGGAAGGCTGCCGCCGCACCGGCGCCTTGTTGATCGCCGACGAAGTGCAGTGCGGTCTCGGCCGCACGGGTCGGCCGTTCTATTCACAGGCGCTCGGACTGCAGCCGGACCTGATGGCGGTGGGCAAGGCACTCGGTGCCGGCGTACCGATTGCCGCGACGATGTTTTCCGAGCGCGTCGCCGCCGCGGCCAAGCCGGGCGACCACGGCAGCACCTACGGCGGGAACCTCCTCGCCTGTCGTGCCGCGCTGGTGTTCCTGCGCGAGCTGACCAGCAACGGCCTGCTCGATCACGTCGTGCGTGTCGGCGCGTATCTGGAGCGCGGCCTGCGCGCGATCGCCGCGCGGCAGCCCGCGATTACTGCCCTGCGCGGCGCGGGCCTGATGTGGGGACTCCAGCTCGATCGCCCCGCGCTGGCGGTCGTCGAGGCGGCACGCCAGCGTCGTCTGCTCATCAACCGCACGTCGGACACGGTCATCCGCCTGCTGCCCCCGTTCGTGATTACGGAAGCGGAGGTCGACGAAGCACTGCCGCTGCTCGAAGCGGCGATCGCCTCGGCGGTGGAGGAATCACAGCGATGAACATCCATTTGCGTACCGGAGTCGCGGCCGACGCGACGGCGATCCACAACCTGATCGCGGCGAACCTGAATGCGGGCCATCTGCTGCCGCGCACCTTCGACGACGTCGAGTGCCATGCCGATCGTTTCGTAGTCGCTGTCGCCGGCGGCCAGGTCGTCGGCTGCGGCGAGCTGGCGCCGCTCAGCACCGAAGTGGCCGAAGTCCGCTCTCTCGTCGTCGACGAGGCGTGGCGCGGTCAGCACGCGGGCGTGGCGCTGGTGAATGCGCTGGCGGACCGCGCGCGCGACCTGGGCTACGTGACGCTGTGCGCGTTCACGCACCAGCCGTCCCATTTCGTCCGCCTGGGCTTTTCCATCGTTCCGCACGTGTGGGTGCCGGAGAAGATTGCGCACGACTGCGTCGCCTGCAGCCAGTTCCGTCATTGCGGGCAGTATGCCGTGACCCTGCCGCTGCGCGCCGGGGCGGGGC
>JBKPSE010000610.1:0-5055 GCA_046765855.1 Acidobacteriota bacterium
GGCGATGATCGCGCCAAGCCCGAACCCCGCCCACAGCATCCGTGGACCAACGGGTCCCACCGCCATGCGCTGCATCAGCGACGCGCCGGTCGCCGCCATGAGCGCCAGGCCAAGCAGACCGATTCCGCGATCGATCAGCACAACGGTGGTCGCGAGCGTTTTCGATCCGGCAGCCTTGGCGGTGTCGCTGATGCGGACGACATCTCCGCCGATGTTGCTGGGAAGGAAGTTGTTGAAGAAGGTCGCGACGAGGAACGACTGCGTCAGATAGCCGAAGGAAAGCCGGACGTGCTGCGCGCGCAGGAGCACGTCCCATCGCACTGCGCTGGCCATGACCATCCCGAAGTAGAGCAGCAGCGCGGCGCTCAGCCAGAGCGGCGACGCGTTTCGCGCGACCGCCCACAGACGGGAGACATCGACGCGCGAAAAGAGCAGCCAGAGCAGTCCGACACTGACGATCGCCTTGACGACGCTGATGGCGAGCGAACGGGCGCGGTGCGGTTCGGGATGTTCGTCGGCAGAGCTCATGCAGCCTAGTAGTTTACAATTGGCTGTCCACCCGATGCGCATCCTGATGATCGCGCCGGAGCCATTTTTCGAGCCCCGGGGCACCCCTTTCAGCGAGTACCACCGCATCCGCGCGCTGCTCGAGCTGGGGCATACGGTCGATCTCGTCACCTACCCGTTCGGGAAAGAGGTGCAGCTGGCCGGTCTGCGCGTGTTCCGCTGCGCGCGTCCGCCGCTCATGACCGGCATCGGCATCGGTCCGTCCTGGAAGAAGATCCCGCTCGATCTCGCGCTGCTGGCGACAGCCGCTCGCCGGGCGATGACCGAGAAATACGATGCCGTGCATTCGCACGAGGAAGGCAGCTTCTTCGGTGTCGTGCTCGCCGGCATGCTCGGCCTGCCGCATCTGTATGACATGCACTCGAGCCTGCCGCAGCAGCTTACCAACTTCGCCTACAGCAAGTCGCGGCTGCTGACCGGGTTCTTCGGTCTGATGGAGCGGTTCGTCGTACGCCGGTCGCGTGTGGTGATCGTGATCTGCCCGCAGCTCGAGGAAGTGGTCCGCGCCATCGACAGCGGGGTGCCTTCTGTCCTGATCGAGAACGCTCCCGGCTCCGGCGACGCCCCGATCCAGGGGTCAGGTCTGGAAATCCGCCGTAGGTGGGGTCTGACCCCCGACGTGCCAGTCGTTCTCTACACCGGCACGTTCGAGCCGTATCAAGGACTCGACTTATTGTTCGCGTCGATGAAGCGGGTGCTCGCCGCGCGTCCGGACGCGCGGCTCGTGCTGGCCGGCGGCCAACCCGAGCAGGTGGAGCTCGCGCGCCGCGACGCGGCGGCGGCCGGAATTGCCGAAGCGACGATCTTCGCCGGTCAGCGTCCCGCCGAAGAGATTCCCGCATATCTCGATGCCGCCGACGTGCTGGTCTCGCCGCGCAGTCTGGGAACGAATACGCCGTTGAAGATTTATCAGTACTTGCGCTCCGGACGTCCGATCGTCGCCACGCGCCTGCTGACGCATACGCAAGTGCTGAACGACGAGGTGTCGTTTCTCGCCGCGGCGACGGAGGAAGGATTTGCCGGCGGCATCCTGGAGGCGATCGCCGATCCCGAGCGCGCCCGCGCTGTCGGCGCCCGCGCGCGGCAGCTTGCGGAAACCAAATACAGCTACGAGGCGTACCTGTCGCGCACGCGTCAGGCCTGCGCGCACCTGTTCGGCAACGGCGCCCCTCAGATGGCGGGCGGCGTCGCGTGAGTCGCCTTCGCGTTTCGCGCCCCGGTGCTCAGGACTGCACGCCCGCGTTCCGCTGGCGCGCTGATGATCGTGGCTGAAGACACGCGTCACTATTCGTACGCGGTCTATGCGGACCCCGCGATGGCGGAGCGCTTCGATGCGCTGCGTTTCAGCGGTCCGATCGGACAGCTCATTGCCGCGACGCAGGAACGTGAGATCGCCGCGTTTCTCGCGCCGGTCGAAGGACGGCGGATTCTCGACGTCGGTACCGGCACCGGACGCGCGGCAATCGCCCTCGCCAGACGCGGCGCCATCGTCACCGGTGTGGACGCCTCCGCCGAGATGCTGAGCGTGGCCGAACGCCGCGCCAAGGACGCCGGCGCCCGCGTGACGTTCGTTCGCGGCGACGCGCACGGCCTCGACTTTCCCGATCGCAGCTTCGATGCCGTGGTCTGCCTGCGCGTGTTGATGCACACGCCGGACTGGCGCGCCTCGCTCCACGAGTTGTGCCGCGTCGCCAACGACCGCGTCGTGTTCGACTATCCTTCGCGCCGCAGCGCCGCTGCGCTTCAGGCGGTGGTGCGCCGCCTCGCACACTCGATCAGACCGTCCGTCGAGGCCTATCGCGTGTTCGCGCCGCGCGCGATCGCGCGCGCGTTGCGCGCCGAAGGGTTCGAGATCACCTGCGAGCATCGGCAGTTCGTGCTGCCGATCGCCCTGCACAAGCGGTTCGGGTCGGAATCGCTGACGCGCAGCATCGAGGGCGCGATGGCACGCGCGGGATTGCTGCGGCTGTTCGGTTCGCCGGTCACGCTGGTGGCGACGCGGTGCGCGTCCTAGTCACCGGGGCGACAGGATTTACCGGGGGACATCTCGCGCGCGCGCTGAAGGCGCGCGGCCACGACGTGGCTGCCATGGTCCGCCGGTTGCCGGACGCCGGATCCGATGCCCTCTCCCGAGAGGGGATCCATGTCGTCCGCGGCGATCTTGCCGATCCCGCGTCCCTGCGCGGCGCGCTCACCGGCGGATTCGACGTCGTCTACAACATCGCGGCGCTCTACCGCCAGGCGGCTCTGCCGGACAGCGTGTATCACCAGGTCAACGCGGTCGGGGTCGGACAGCTGATCGAGGCGGCCTCGGGCGCTGGCGTGCAGCGCGTCGTGCACTGCAGCACCGTTGGTGTGCATGGCGACGTCGAACGTCCGCCTGCGAACGAGGATGCGCCGCTCGCTCCGGGCGATGTGTATCAGGTGTCGAAAGTGGAAGGGGAGCGGATCGCGCGCGATGCGGCGGCGCGGACCGGTGTCGAACTCGTCATCGCGCGTCCGAGCGGCATCTACGGCCCCGGCGATCGGCGTCTGCTGAAGCTGTTTCGCGGCGTCGCCCGCCGCACCTTTGTCATCCTCGGCAGCGGCGAGATCTTCTATCACCTTACCTACATCGACGATCTCATCGAAGGTTTTCGCTTGTGCGGTGAAGTGCCTGCGGCGGCCGGGCGCACGTACATCCTTGCCGGGGCCGAGGTGCCCACGCTGAATGAGTTGACGTCAGTGATCGCCGCGGATGCGGGCGTCGCTCCGCCGCGGCTGCATCTCCCGGTGTGGCCGTTCTGGCTCGCCGGCGCCGCCTGTGAAGCGATCTGCGCCCCTTTCGGCATCGAACCGCCGCTCTATCGGCGACGCGTCGACTTCTTCACCAAGAGCCGAGCCTTCGACATCGCTCGCGCCCGTGCCGAGCTCGGCTACGCTCCGTCTGTGTCGCTCCAGGACGGCATCCACCGCACGCTCGCCTGGTACAGGGCGCAGCGATGGATCTAATCCCCGATGTTGTGATCTGAGTAAGTCACCGCAACCATCACGGCCGGCACGCCCAGAACGCGGACGTCAACTGCTCGCCGCCGTCACAAGGCTGGCGGGCGATGCGCACTGCTTCGGCGCGATGCGCGTCCACCTCGCGGTTGTGGGCGCGCACTTTGACGACGCCGTCGGCGGCGACGATGATCCGTTCGCGCGTCAGGAACGTCACGTAGTAGGCGGTCCAGAAATCGGCGTAGGCATAGCGGACGCCGCGCGCCTGGAGCGCGGCGATCAACTCCTGCTTCGCCGGAACTGGTGGTCTCGTCACGTATTCATGCAACAGCCGGACATGCGCTGCGACTGACAGCGCAAACAACAGTGCACACGCGATCATCCACGCCACCCGTAGAGCGGCGGACGGCTCGCGCTGCAGATACCACGCGGCGAGACCGCAGGCGCCGAGAACCGAGAGCAGTTCGTAGCGCATCGTGTGGAAATCGACGAGGCCGCATCGCCCGACAAGATAGCCAACGACCGAAAGCGCCGCGACAGTGAGCAGGTAGATAGGGAAGCGGGACTCGGGCGGCCGCGGTTGCGGCTCCGGGAATCGGCGTCGTGCCGCGCGGAAAAGCGGAAGTCCGAGGATCGGCAGGAGCAGCCACGGCGCGCCGGGCAGTCCTTGCGTCGTGCTGCTCTCGATGCCGAAGTCGGTGAGCGGCTGCGGCTCCAGCCCGAACAGCTCCGGCCAGTGGATGGTGAAGATCTGGCCGGTGCCCTCTGCGATCGCACGTCCGTCCAGGCAGAGGCGTTCCGCCACCTGCGCCAGGTTGTTGGAGGCAAGCCGATCGTGCAGATCGGCAAGCGACGTCCCCGGTCCCGCCGCTGAGGAGAAGTGACGCGCCATCATCACCAGGATGAACACGACGGCGGCCACGACGAACGTCTTCGCGTATCGCAGCGCCGCGCTGCGCGTGAACAACGAGCGGTCGGCGCCGTCGAGCAACAGCAGTGCGAGGAGGCCGTAGATGGTGAACTCGCGGTTGAGAAAGCCGATGCCGAGCGCGAGTCCCATCCATATGGGACGCCGCCGCAGAAACCAGAGCAGCAGCACGTAGAACGTGGGTTCGACGTTGCCACCGTTCGCGGTGACGAAATGCGCGGACGTGATTGGTGCGGCGAGCACGAAAAAGAGCGTGGCGAAGGCCGCCCGCTTCGCCTCGAGCCCGGCGTCGCGAGTAAACCCGGCAAAGAGCAGCAGGGCGATCGCGATGTTCAGCGCCAGCAGCGGCAGCTTCAGCGCTGTAACGGTGGCGCCGAACAGCAGCATGACCGGCGCCGCCAGCCACGCTTCGACGCCAAGCATGTAGGTCTGCCCGTACCAGAAGACGGGGAACGACCGCAGTTCCGACAGGTGCTTGGCCATCAGTCCGGTGACGGCCTGATCCGAGTCGAACTGAGATCCCGGCCAGAACACGAACACGCTGCAGCGCAAGACGACGAGCGCGGCGAGCACGAAGG
>JBKPSE010000611.1:0-8017 GCA_046765855.1 Acidobacteriota bacterium
GACCGCGACCGTCGAGAACACGCCGTACATTCCGCCGCCGCCGTAGGTCGCGCTGTTGACCATGATCGTGGCGAAGTCGTACGGCGCCGACGCCGCAATCGTGCGAAAGGCACGGTTATCCATCGTCAGCACGTATCGCTCGGATCCAAAGACATCGTAGGTGGCGCCGAGCGGCGTCGCGATGTGCACGCCGGTGGATGGGCGTGAGATGCCCGATGCGGGCGACGGTGGGCACAGGCCCCAGATGTTGAAATCGGTGCGCCGCGTCTTGAACGGCTCTTCGCTGAACAGCGCCGCCGCCATTCGCCGCGCGTCCTTCTCGAACTTGCCGCCGCATTCTCCGGCAGTGTAGCCGTCGCCCAGCAGAAGCACGTCGACCTTCTGCGCCGGCTCGCCATGACGCTCGATCGCGATCGGCGCGAGTTGCGCCGTCGGCGAGCGGTCGACGAACATGTCGCCCGGATCCACGCGCGTGCGCCACGCCTCGACGAACTCGTTCTTGGCGTTGCGCTTGAACACGGCGATATCCACCGGGGCGCCGGGAGCCGGGAATCGCACCGATTCGTGGAAGGTGCGGCTGACCTTCCCGGCTTCGGCTGTCGTCATCCATTCGGCGAAGATCGGACTGAAGCCGCGCGAGAACTGCACGCGGCCGTCAACGCCGCGGACCTCGAACTTGTAGCTCCCGAATCCACTTCGATCCACTGCCGCACCTGGCGCACCGGCCCACGGCAGCGGTTCGACCACGACTCTGTCGACGCTGAACACCTCGAGCCCCTTCGGCCCGCCGGTGTGATAGAAGTCCAGCCGCCATGTCGCCGGCGTCGCCGGCATCTGCGCCGTCAGCGTCAGCACACACGTCAGCACAGCCAACACGGCGCTGAACCAGATCGCCCGAGCTCCAATCACCTGCTGTCCCTCTTCGACAGGAGAGCCGCCGTCAAATCTGCTCGGTGTCAATCTGCGCGCGCTGCAGCCGGCCGCTGAAGTCGATGTAGATCGACTTCCATTCCGAGAAGACTTCGAGCGCGGCAATCCCCGCCTCACGATGCCCGTTGCCCGTGTTCTTCGTGCCGCCGAACGGCAGGTGCACTTCGGCGCCAATGGTCGGCGCGTTGACGTAGAAGATCCCGGTGTACAGGTCGCGCATCGCCTGGAACGCGCGGTTGATGTCCTGGGTGTAGATCGATGCAGACAGTCCGTACTCGACGCCGTTGCCGATGGCGATCGCTTCCTCGAGCGACTTGCACGGAATCACCGACACGACCGGCCCGAAGATCTCCTCGCGGGCGATCCGCATCTTTGCGTCCGCGTCGACGAACACCGTAGGCTCGTGGAAATACCCTTTCGCGTGCGTCCCCTTGTCGAGCCGGTGGCCGCCGAGGGCGAGCTTCGCGCCCTCGTCCTGGCCCGTCTTTACATAGCGCATCACCGTGTTGAGCTGCGGTTCGCTGTTCGACGGCCCCATGTCGACCTTGGGATCGAGTCCATCTCCTACGTTCAGCGCCCTCGCGCGCGCGACGAAGGCGTCGACGAACTGGCGATACACCTTTTCGTGGACCACCACTCGACTGGCGGCGGTGCAGCGCTGACCGGTCGTGCCAAAGCCGCCCCACAGGCAGCCATCGACAGCCAGCTCGAGATTCGCGTCGTCCATGATCATGACGACGTTCTTGCCGCCCATCTCGAGGTGGACTTTCTTGAACGTCGGCGCCGCCGCCTTGTTCACCTCCCGCCCGACCGTCGTCGATCCGGTGAACGAGACGACCGACACGCGCGGATCGGTGGTCATCGCGGTGCCGACATCCGCGTCACCAGTGACCATGTTGACCACGCCCTTGGGAACGCCCGCTTCGATCAGCACGTTGACGAAGTTCAACGCTGACAGAGGCGTGTTCGACGACGGCTTGAACACCACGGTGTTGCCGCAGACGAGCGCCGGCATGATCTTCCACGACGGGATGGCCATCGGGAAATTCCAGGGCGTGATGATCGAGCAGACGCCGAGCGGCTGCCGCACCGACATCGCGAACTTGTTGCGCAGCTCGGACGGCACGGTCTGACCGAACATGCGGCGCCCCTCGCCGGCCATGTAATAGGTCATGTCGATGGCTTCCTGGACGTCGCCGCGCGTCTCGTTGAGGACCTTGCCCATCTCGCGCGTCATGTCGCGCGCGAACGCCTCCTTGCGGTCGGCGATGATCTGCGCCGCCTTGAAGAGGATCTCCGCCCGCAGCGGCGCGGGAACGAGCCGCCACTGCTCGTAGGCGCGCGCGGCGGCCGCGATCGCGCGGTCGACGTCGTTCGCGTTGGACTGCTGAAAGACCCCGATGAGGTCGTCGGTATTGGCTGGGTTGCGGTTCTCGAACGTCTGGCCGGAGGCGGAGCTCACCCACTCGCCGTCGACGTAATTCTTATGCACGGTCGCAGATGCAATAGGCATGAGGGATCTATCTTAATCCGCCGTAGCCTTGGCGAAGGCGGACCTCCCCTACACGCGCTCTCGCGCGCCGCTGCGCCGGCGCGCTCCGTGCGCGTGGCTCACTCGCTCTCGCTCGTTCGCAGGCGGCTGGCGGTCCGGCACGCCTCCGCAGAAGCTTCGGCGTGTCCGCCTTGGCGAAGGCGGAGCTCCCCTACACGCGCTCTCGCGCGTTCGCAAAAGCTTCAGGACGCCGGATCGTAAACCTCGCGCGTGCGTGCAGGATGTTCGTGTATAGTGCGGCATCGCATGGGCGGAGAAGACAAACGCGACAAGGAACGCGTCGTCGTACCCTCGCCACTCCACGGCGAGGTCAAGGTCTATCAGCCGATGACGATTCTCGACGTGAGCCGCGGCGGCGCGCAGGTCGAAACGCCGTTCGCGCTCCAGCTCGATTCGCTCCACGACTTCCGCCTTTCGCTCGGCCAGCAGTCGGTGGTGGTGAAAGGGCGGATCGCGCATTGCCACATCGGCGATCTCAAGGAAGGCGTCGTGCTCTACCGCAGCGGCGTCGAGTTCGTCGAAGTGTCCGATCACGTGCAGGTGGCAATCGACACGTTCGTGGAGGCGCTGAAACTCTCGAAGCGCGGCCCCGTCATCATCGACGGGCAAATCGCTGAATAGGGCTCAGGCCTTTGGCTCAGAGCTCGGGCCGGCTCGAGGCCGCGACCCTGAGCGATACGCCCGTCTGCGTCAGGATCCGTCGGTCACGCGCGGCGGCGCCACGTAGGCGCTCACCGTGCTCTCGTGTCCCTGCGCGTCGACCGCGGCCACACCGAACACCCAGTCATCGATGTTCATGCGCGGAAACGTGTACTCGGTGACGTTGCCGACGCTGAGCTCGTGCTGCCAGTCTGGCGCCCAGGCGTTCCGCCAGAAGATACGATAGCCGGCGGCGCCCGGCGAGGCTTCCCACCGCAGGTGCGCGTCGTAGCCCGACGTGCGCCGATCGATGGTCGGAGTGAGCCGCTGGCTGTTCGCGGCTTTGCGCACGACGACGGGGGGAGGCGGCGCGAGCGCCAGCGTCGCCATCGCCGCGGCGTTGACCCGGGCGTTCTGCGCCAGATAGCGGAAGTCGACCCCGTCGATCGTGTCGTTGGGGCCGTGCTGCTTCGAGTAGTTCTCTTTCGATTCCCGGAACCCGATCGCGGCGAAGCCTTCGGCGTTGAGCGCGCTGTGATCGCCGCCGCGGCTGAACCGATCGGCGCGTGCCATGAGGCGGACGCGGTGCGACGGCACGTAGATCGCGCCGACCCGCGCCGCGAACTGCGCCAGCGAGCGCGACGGTGAATCCTCCGGCCCTTCGGAGTACAGACGCACCGTCGCCGCATCGATGCTGCCGTCGCCGCCATGCGAGTTGCCGACGATGTCGTTGTTGAACCAGGCCTGGATCGGGATGTTTTCCGCCTTGGCCTTCTTCGCGTGCGCTCCGGCGCCAATCAGCCCCTGCTCTTCGCCGGCGACGGTCATGAACACGAGCGTCGCGTCGAACTCGATGCCGCTGTTGGCGAAGACGCGCGCCAGTTCCATCGACAGCACGGTCCCGCTCCCGTCGTCGTTCGCGCCGGGCGCGTCGATGTTGTAATTCTGTCCCGGGCGCGTCTGCGGATCGGCAGGCGCGGCGGGGGCGGCGGGCGGCTCACCCGGCGCCTGCGGCGCCGCGCCGGGACGCGTTTGCGGTGCTGCCGCGGCAGTGGCGCCGCGGCCTTGCCCTGAATTGCTCGTCTGCTGTCCGCCGGTGCCGAGATTCAACGAATCGTAGTGCCCGCTGACGTAAATGCGGCGCGGCGTTTTACCAGGCAGGATCGCCATCACGTTGCGCAGCTCGACGTCGCGCGTGATTCGCCCGCGCGCCGCGATCTGGTGCGTATCGAACGCCACCTGCAGCTTTGGACTCGTCCGCTTGAGCTCGTCGTAAATCCACTGCCGCGCCGCGCCGATGCCCCGGGTTGGCGAGGTCGCGTCCGACAGCGTGTTGCGTGTGCCGAAGCTCACCAGCTTCTCGAGCAGCTGCCGCAGCCGTTCTTCCGAGACCGATTCAACCAGCTTGACGATGCGCGGATCGACGCTCAGGGCGGGCGCTGCGGGAGGCGCCTGCGCGAACAGCGTAGTCGCGGGCACTGCCACCTCCGCTCCATTAGGCACAATCAGCACGCCCAGCAACGCGAGCACCAGCACTTTCAGCAATTCATGCACCCTCAGCACCTTCAGCACTTTCAACACCTCGTCACGTGCTGTAAATAGTCGCCGGACGCGATGCGCGGCGCGCGCCCGAGCGGAGCGTTATAGAAGTAGACCCACGCGCGCGCCTGGCTGCCGCCTGGCAGCGCCACGTCTGCTTGCTGGCGGAGGTAAAGACTGCGATCGGGATCGTCGTGGCGGTATCCCTCGATCTCGTCGAGGGCGGCGAGGACGGTGGCGGTATCCGCCATCTCGTAGACCTCACCCCAGACCAGCCCTTCGGCCGCCGGCACCGCAGCCGGATAGAGCCCGAGATCGAACAGCGATCCCTGAATCGAGCCGCGGCCGATGTAACGCAGTTTGTCGTCGATGCCGGCGCGGCGGCGCCGGTCGAATCCGGCCATCAACGTGCCGTAAAAAAACACCAAATCGCGCACGAGAAAAAGAAGCGTAACACGGTTGGAAGCCGGTACCGGTGAAGCGGGCAACTGCGAACTGGCGACTGCGAACTGGCGACTGCGAACTGGCGACTGCGAACTGGCGACTGCGAACTGGCGACGCGAACAGCCAACTGCCAGCTGCCAACTGCCAACTGCCAACGAGGCACAAAAAAAGGCCGGTCTTTCAACCGGCCTTCGAGGAGAGAAGAGAGACGATGCGTTCGGGGACCTACCGCTCTGGCGTCGGCGGCGTTGGCGGCGTCGGCGGTTTCGGCGCCGGTAACTGATGCAGCTGTTTCGGAAGCTGGTGCGGACCGCCGTCGTGCCTGATGCCCTGCGGAATCATGTCGATGACTTCCGACGGCACCGCAAACGAGAGCGCGACCGTCTTGCCCGAACCGGAGAGCTGCAGCGAATTGATGAAAGCCATCGCTTTCGGATCGTTCGACATGCGGCCGAGCGCGAGCAGACCCTGCACCACCTGCCGCAGGTTGTTCGCCGCCTCGTCGTCGCGCGTCTCGGCGCGCAGCGTGCCGGTGACGCCGCCGTCGATGTGGGTCATCACCGCGAAGGTCTTGATTGCCGGCAGCCTGCTCGCGATTTCCTGCGGCAGCCGCGCCTGATTCGCAATCGCGTCGAAACGGCCGACCGCCCAGGCGTTGTTCCCCAGGTCGATGTCCGCGATGAGCTCCATCATCTCGTTGTTGCTGGTAATGCTGTGCGCGGTGAGCTGCGCATCGATCGCGCTCTTGATCGCCGCCTCGCTGCCGATGGCGATGAGACCATCCTCGAGGAATGCGAGCGCGACGCTGTGCCCGGCCCTGCGCATCCGAGGAGCGCCGTCGACATCGCTGTCGACGCTGGCGATCACCTGCGGCGCCTTCACGAGCTTCTTACCCTTGTATTCCTCGACGACGCCGCCGTGCTGCAGCGCAAGGAGCTCCAGCTGAGTAGCGCTGAAGCGGCCGCGCGCGACCACGAGCCCGCTCGGTTCGACCGGACCGGGGTTCGGAATGGTCGTTGCCGCGGCGACAATGTAGTCAATGTCGCGCTCGATATCGATCCCCGTCTGTTCGAAGAATTCCTTCTGGCCCTGTTCCTGCGGCATCACCAGTTTCAGGCGCTGGCGCAGCTGCGAGTCCATCACTTCGCGGACGTTGGCGAAGGCCACGACGGCCGATTCGGCCGGCACGTAGCTCAACTCGGACGGCCCGGAGCGGGACGCGGAGAGCGAAGGGAAGCCGCCGCCGTAGTAGGCGACGAGGCCGGTTCCCAGGCCGGCAACCAGCACGGCCGCGGACCCACCCATGAAGTAACGCGTTTTCTTCGTCATACGGGATTCAGCCCTCTAGGGGGATTATACCGATCCCGGGGGTAAAAAGTTCCAGGACTGGGATGCAAGTGCCCGGAAACGAACAGGTTACTGCTCCAGGACGTATTCCTTGCGCTCGACACTTGCCGCCGCCGCCCACAGAAAACCGAGCAGAATCACGGCGAGCCAGACGAGGCTCTCGAGGAGCGAGGGGGTTTCGCGGAAGATGCCCTGAATCAGGCTGACCACGCTGTCGTTGGGCATGGCGTGGGGGACCATCGCCTGAAGGTAATAGGCGACCGTGAACTTCTTGAGATAGCCCGGGAACGCCAGCGCCGCCTGCTCCCAACCAAAAATGAAGACGAGGCCGACCAGCAACGGCCGCTTGAACCGCGCCCCGATGAAGGCGAACACCGAGCCGTAGACGGCAAGTCCGACTGCCAGCAGCGCCAGATCCTTCAACAGGTCGATGAACGAGCCGCCCAGACTGCCGCGCATCGGCACGACACACAGATAGACGATGACGACCGAGGGCAGCACGACGAAAAAGGTGCAGGCGAGGTAGGCGAGGTACTTGCCGACCAGGACGGCCCCCTTCGCGATCGGGCGCGAGAACAGGTATGTAATCGTCTTGTCTTCGACCTCGTCGGCGATCAGCGACGTCCCGTAGAACACGCCGAGGACGGGCACCGTGAAGCGCAGGTAGAAGATCCAGATGAACATCCCGAACACCGCCGGGCCCGCGACCATCACGCCGTTGACGCGAAACACCGGGACGCGAAGCGCGTCGAGCAGGCGCATGATCAGCGAGATGATCACCGGCGCGCCGACCACCAGCGCCATGAAGATCGTCCGGCGCGACCACAGCATCTCTCCGACGGACAGGTCGAACACCCGGAGCGCGGACTGCAGGAACCCGGGAGCCTTGGGAATCGGCCGCTGGATCGGAGCTTCGGTCGCCATCATTTCACCAGGTACTGGAACACGGCCTGCAGGTTGTCATCCGGCGACGTGACTTCGTCGATGGCGCCGAACTCCCCGCTCGCGGCGATTTCGGTGAGCCGCGCGTAGAACGCGTCCGGCCTGCCGGTCTCGACCACCACAGCTCCGGGCTCGAACTTCAGGCTACGCACATCGTCGTTCGCCGCGTTGATGAACTCGCGCGCGATCCGGCGCGGATCCTCGGCGCGCACGTAGACGGTGTGCGGATGCTCGTCGATCAGCTCGCGAATCTGGTGAACGTCCCCCTCGGCGAGGATGCGCCCGTTGTTGATGAGCAGAATGTTCGAGGTCATCGACTCGATCTCGTGCAGGATGTGGCTCGAGACGATGATGCTCTTGCCGGCGCGGCCCCAGTCGCGAATCAGACGGATTGTCTTGCGGCGGCCGATCGGATCCATGCCCGAGAGCGGCTCGTCGAGGATGAGCAGCTCGGGGTCGTGGACGAGCGCCTGGGCCAGCTTGACGCGCTGCCGCATGCCCTTGCTGTAGGCGCCGATCTTCTTGTCCGCCGCGTCCAGCAGTTCGACGGCCGCGAGCGCGCGGCGCGCCGCCTCATCGGCCTCCTTCTCGCCGAGACCGTTCAGCCGCACCAGCGCGGTGACC
>JBKPSE010000612.1:0-3016 GCA_046765855.1 Acidobacteriota bacterium
GCGAAGGCGAGGAGCGTGCCCGCGGCAGCGACCGCGGCGCCGACGTCGAACAGCAGCCACTGCCGGCCAAACATGCTCACGTATTCGGACCGCATCAACTGGATCGTTCCCACCGCCAGCAGAATGCGCAGCTCGGTGGGCCCTACTTTCATGAACGCCATCTTGAAGGTGCCGCGCGCGTGCGTCGCCATGGAGATCTCGGCAACCAGCAGGTAGTAGCTCGCCAGGAACGCCAGTCCGACGGGGACGCTGAGATGCGCCCCGAGCATCAGGCCACCAAACAGGCAGGCGAAGCCGATCGCATCGAGCACGTGATCGACGTAGTAGCCATAGCGCGGCCGCTCCTGCCGGCGCACCCGCGCGAGCGTGCCGTCGAGACTGTCGCCGAACCAGTTCAGGGCGAGCAGCGGGATCACCATCCACAGCGCTCCGCCGCCCGCCCAGTAGCAGACCCCGATGCCGAGCATGGCCGCGGCTCCGGTGAACGTCAGGTGATCCGAGTTGACCCAGCCCGGCAGCCGTCCCGCCATCCGCACCAGCAGGCGCTTCTCTGACGCTGCCAGCACGCTGTTGTGCTCCCTGACCATCCGGAATTCCACGGCATGTGCTCCCATGCCCATCAAGGCGCAATCCCCGGCCGCTTCGGCTCATTGCGGTAGCCTAGACGCATGATCGTCGAGGTGCGGGCGGTAGAGCCGTTCTACAAAAACGGGTTCGTTCTGGGATGCGAGGAAACGCGCGAGGGAGTGATCGTGGATCCCGGCGACGAAGTCGATGAACTGCTGGCGGCGGCCCGACAGCACGAATTGCGCATAGGAAAAATCCTGCTCACCCACGCGCATCTCGATCACGTCACCGGAGTGGGTCGGGCGAAGCAATCGCTCGGCGCGCCTGTATGGCTGCACGAGGCTGACAACTTTCTCTACGAGCGCGCGGTGGAGCAAGGGATGATGTTCGGCCTGCGCGTCGACCGACAGCCGCCGGTGGATCACTTCTACGATCTGGGAGCGCCGCTCACGTTCGGACGGTTCGAGGTGCGCGTCCTGCACACGCCAGGGCATTGCCCTGGAGGCGTATGCCTGGCCGTGTCGCGCCAGGGAGATCCGAAGGCGACGCTCTTCGTCGGCGACACGCTGTTCGCCGGTTCGATCGGACGGACCGATCTGCCCGGCGGCGACGCGGCAACGCTGCTCGCGTCGATTCGCAATGTCCTCTTTGCCTTTCCGGACGACACCGTCGTGTGGCCAGGCCACGGCGAACAGACGACGATTGGCAAAGAAAAGAGGACGAATCCGTTCTTAGTTTGAGCGGTCCACGACGAGCTCGACCCGACCGACGCCCAGCCTGTCCCCGATCTTCAGAGTGGCGCGATCCATGCGCTGTCCGTTGACGTAGGTGCCGTTCGTGCTCTCGAGATCCACCACTTCGAGCTCGGTGGCGCCGGCGGTGAGCCGGCAATGCACCCGCGACACCAATGCGGCGTCGACGATGAAGTCGGCGCGCGGCGCGCGGCCGATGGTCTTGATGTTCCCCGGCAGGATCCGGAAGGTGAACGGCGCCTCGGCGTTATCCGCGGTTCTCAGCACCCACATCTACGCGCGCACTCCCGCGCCGAGCAGTTCCTTGACCCGCGCGTGAACGACGTCCCCCTCGCGCGTCAATAGCGTTTCGCGCGTGATCTCGTCGGTGAGATCGAGCTCGAGCGACGTCTTCTTCGCGCCTTCCTTGCCAAGCAGGTGATTGAGGAACGTCGTGATGTTCTTCGAATACATCTGGCTCGCGTGATTGGGGACGAGCGCCGGTGGATTCGACGGGCCCAGAACCGTGACGCCATTGTGCATGACGACTTCATCGGGGCGCGTCAGCTCGCAGTTGCCGCCGCGTTCTGCGGCGAGATCGACGACGACCGATCCGGGCGCCATCCCTTCCACCATCTCTCGTGTGACGAGAATCGGCGCCTTCTTGCCCGGAATCAGCGCGGTGGTGATGACCACGTCGCTGCCCGCGACGACCTTCAGCATCATTTCGCGCTGGCGCCGATAGAACGACTCGTCCTGCGCTTTCGCGTAGCCGCCCTTGTCTTCGGCGTTGCTCGTCTCGAGCGCCATTTCGACGAACCGCGCGCCGAGGCTCTGGACCTGTTCCTTCACCGCGGGACGCACGTCGTACGCCTCGACCCTCGCACCAAGGCGGCGCGACTGCGCGATCGCCTGCAGCCCGGCGACCCCGGCGCCGACCACGAACACGCGGGCGGCGGTCAGCGTTCCGGCGGCGGTCATCAGCATCGGGAACATGCGCGGCAGATGGTCCGCCGCCATGATCACCCCTTTGTAGCCGGCGATGGTAGCCATCGAAGACAGCGCATCCATGCTCTGTGCGCGGGTGATGCGCGGCATCAGCTCCATCGAGAATGCCGTCGCGCCGGAGCGACTCAGCTCGAGAATCGCAT
This sequence comes from Acidobacteriota bacterium, assembly GCA_046765855.1. Classification (GTDB taxonomy): domain Bacteria; phylum Acidobacteriota; class Vicinamibacteria; order Vicinamibacterales; family 2-12-FULL-66-21; genus JAICSD01. Next base: position 2,450 of record JBKPSE010000612.1, read on the forward strand.
CAGGGGAGCCGAGCGGATCGGCAAAGCCGATGGTGACCTGGCCGCGCCGCAGACGGGCGACCTCCGCCGGAATCGATCGAACCTGCAGCAGAATGTCGGCCGACGAGAACACCTCGTCGCGCGTCGCCAGTGACGCGCCGGCCTGCTCGTAGGCGGACGACGGAAAACCCGCGGCCGCGCCGGCGTCGCGCTCGACGACGACGTCGAGTCCCGCTTTCGCGAGTGCGGCCGCGCCGTTCGGAATGAGTGCGACCCGGTGTTCGCCGGACCACGTTTCACGCGGGACTCCGACCCTCATGCGTGAAGTTTACAGCTTCTTCACCCAGTCCGCGATGGTTGACACGACACGTGCGCTGACATTCTTGTCGTTCGGCGGCGTGAGCGTTTGCGTGATGCCGGGAATCCGTGACACCTCCACGCCGGGGGATTTCTTGCGCGCCTTCGCCAGCTCGCCGAGGCGATCGCCTTCCGCCGGCGGCGCGTTGGTATCGAGTTCGGCGTGAAGGATCAGCATCGACTGCCGGATTTTCGGCACGACTTGCGCCGGATCGAATTGCAGCACGCTCC
>JBKPSE010000613.1:0-4407 GCA_046765855.1 Acidobacteriota bacterium
GTGCATTGGACGCCATCATCGCAGCGACACGCCAAGCCAGAAGCCAAGCACCGTAAGCGACGACTCCGGTGCTACCGCAATCAGAAGGTCAATATCAGCCAGGCGCTGGCCGGCCAGTTTCGGCGTCCGACAGGTGAGCGAGCGGATCTGGCTCGTCACCTTCATGCACTACGATTTGGGGTATTTTGACGACGAGACCTGCCGGCTCGAGCCCATTGCGAACCCGTTCGCGCCGACAGTGTTACCCATGTCTCCGGAATAAACTGTTACCCATGTCTCCGGAATGAACCGAAAAGAGTTGGAGGCGCCGCCCGGATTTGAACCGGGGATGGAGGTTTTGCAGACCTCTGCCTTACCACTTGGCGACGGCGCCGGTCGGAATCAATTGTACGTGGGAAGTTCCGGCCGCGACTAGGAGCGGCGACAACAGCGTGCGCGGGACGAACGGAACTTAGTCATCGTCTGCGTCTTCCCGACCTCAATCTCCAGCGCCTGCGGCCGCAAGCGAGCGGCGGAGCAAAGTCGCGAGGCAGTCAACGCGAAAGCGTTGGGCCGAGCGACCGCGAGCGCGCAGCGAGGTGGGGAATCTCAAGGGGCCCCACCGAGCGGAGTCTGAAATTGGAGCGGGAAACGGGATTCGAACCCGCGACTTCGACCTTGGCAAGGTCGCACTCTACCACTGAGTTATTCCCGCTCGCCCAGAAGATCTTATCGTACCACAGGGCTGGACAGCAGACAATGCGGCCGCCGCGGACCGACATCGAGGACCAAGGGCCAAGGATCGACGGTTGAGGATCGATGGTCGAGGACCGAGGCCGCCGACGACCGACGGCGCGATGTCCCACAGCGACCTCCGGCGGGCGTGCGCGCAAAAAGTCGACGAGCCCATCAACTGCACGGAGCGCAATTCAATCGTTTGCCGAGATCGACGACGAAAAATGCCGAGTTGTCGCGGCGCTTAGCGACGCGATCCGGCGACAGGGGAGAGTTGATTCGCTCACCGATGTCTCCCCGAGCGAAATCTTGCGCGCGGGCGCGGTTTTCGGCGATCATGCCCCCAACCGTGGCCGACATCGAACCCGTCGATTATTACGAAACGCTGCAGATCAGCCCCAACGCGGACGCTGATACGATTCAGCGCGTCTTCCGCCTGCTCGCGCAGCGGTTCCACCCGGACAACAAGGAAACCGGCAACGCCGATCGGTTCCGCGCGCTGCACGAGGCCTATTCCATATTGAGCGTGCCGGAGAAGCGCGCGCAATACGACGTCCACCACCAGGCGCTGCGGCAGGAGCGCTGGCGGTTCGCGGCAAGCGTCAAGAGCAACGACGATTACGAGATCGAGCAGAACCTGCGCTGCACGGTGCTCGAGATCCTCTACGCGCGGCGGCGCGCCGAACCGGGCAACCCGGCGTTCTCGAATTACGAGCTGTCGCAGCTGACCGGACAGCCGCGCGAGCACCTCGAGTTCACCATCTGGTATCTGTCCTCGAAGAAGTTCGTGACGCGCGATGACTCCTCGCGGTTGACGATCACCGTGGACGGTGTGGACTACGTCGAGCAGAACCGCAACGTCAGCATGAAGCGCCGGCTGACGGCGGTCAACGAGACCTGATCATGCGGGTCCGCGCCGCGTGCACGCTCGCGGCGTGCGTCGCGCTCGTCACGCTGCATCGTGCCACCCCTGCGGGCCAGGAGAGCGCCCCGCTTCGCGCCGAGCTGACCGTCCGCGCCGATCAACCCAAGGGGCCGATCAACAAGAACATCTACGGTCACTTCGCCGAGCATCTCGGGCGGCTCGTCTACGACGGCCTCTGGGTCGGCGAGAACTCGCCGATTCCGAACACGCGCGGCATCCGCAACGACGTGATCGCCGCCCTCAAGAACCTGAGCGTGCCGGTGCTGCGCTGGCCCGGCGGCTGTTTCGCCGACGAATACCACTGGCGCGACGGCATCGGACCGCGCGCCGCGCGGCCGCGCCGCATCAACACCAGTTGGGGCGGCGTCGTCGAAACCAACGCCTTCGGCACGCACGAGTTCATGGATCTGGTCGAGATGATCGGGGCCGATCCCTACATCAGCGCCAATGTCGGCAGCGGCACGCCGCAGGAAATGATGGAGTGGATCGAGTACATGACCTCCGACGCGGACGCCGAGCTCGCGAATCTGCGGCGCCGCAACGGACGCGACAAGCCGTGGAGAGTTCCCTTCGTCGGCGTCGGCAACGAATCCTGGGGCTGCGGCGGCAGCATGCGTCCCGAGTACTACGCGGACGAATACCGCCGCTTCGGTACCTTCGTCAAGAGCTACTCCGGCAACCGCGCGGCGAAGATCGCCAGCGGCTCGAACGGCGAGGATTACAACTGGACCGAGGTCCTGATGTCGCGCGCCGCGCGCAACATGCAGGGACTGTCGATGCACTACTACACGCTGCCCACGGGCGACTGGAACCGGAAAGGATCGGCGACGGCCTTCGCGGAAGCGGAATGGCATGCCACGCTGGCGCGCACGCTGCGGATGGATGAACTGATCCGCAAGCACAGTGAGATCATGGACAAGTACGACGCGAACAAGCGCGTCAGCCTGGTCGTCGACGAGTGGGGCACGTGGTACGACGTCGAACCCGGCACACCGGGATACGGCCTCTACCAGCAGAACAGCCTGCGCGACGCGATCGCCGCGGCGATCAACCTGGATATCTTTCAGCAGCACGCCGATCGCGTGCGGATGGCCAATATCGCTCAGACCGTCAACGTCCTCCAGGCAGTGATCCTGACCGACGGCGCGCGGATGCTGCTGACGCCGACCTATCACGTGTTCGAGATGTACAAGGTGCACCAGGGGGCCACGCTGATCCCGGTCGAGTTCACGTCGCCGTCGTACACCTACGGCCAGGCGACGATCCCGGCGCTGCACGCGTCAGCGTCCCGCGACGCGAGTGGACGCGTGCACCTGTCGCTGGTCAACTTGGATGCGAACCGGGCGGCGGAGATCTCGATCAAAATTGCCGGGACGACAGGCAGGAACACGTCGGGCCGGCTACTGACCGCGCCGGCGGTCAACAGCATCAATACGTTCGATCGTCCGGATGTCGTCAAGCCGCGCCCGTTTCCGAGGTGCGCTGGCAGGCCGACGCGATGACCTTGACCCTGCCGTCGAAGTCGGTTCTGGTCCTCGCGATTCAGTGATGTACGATTGAGGGCATGGCCCTCGACGAACGCGCATTCTTCACCGATAAACCGGAAACTCGGCCGGGCCGCTTCTCGTGCCCGAAATGCCGCCGCGCCCACGACTACAGCATCCGCTGGGTGCGCCGCATCAAGAAGGACCGGCCGCCCTCCGGCGCGGACGAAGTCGACCGCGCCAAGTTCGCCAAGCTCCGCGATTATCTGCTGAGGCTCGACGACGAAGTCGTGTGCAAGACGTGCGGGAAGCGGTTCGAGATCCCCTCGCAGCAATCGATGGTCTTCGTCGATCAGCTCGCAGGTCTTCCCAACGACGAGGAGCTGGAGAAAGAGATCGAAGCCGCCTCGGGTGAGCCGAACAAGCCGGCGGAGCCGAAGCCGGCACTCGGACCGAGGTTCCGCCCGAATTCGAGCGGGTGGAAGTAGGCTGCGGTTGGGAGCGGGCGGTGGGCAGTTAGCAGTAGGCAGTTTGCAGTAGGCAGTTTGCAGTAGGCAGTTCGCAGTAGGCAGTTAGCAGTAGGCAGTTAGCAGTAGGCAGTTTGCAGTAGGCAGTTAGCAGTTTGCAGTTAGCAGTCGGCGGTTGGCAAAGACTCGGGAAGGGCCGTTGCGCGGTCTCAGCGATACGCGACGTCCGCGTACTGACGAATGCGTCCGGCGTTGTACTCGCGTAATAGTTCGTCGATGCTCTGCAGCCGCGAAGCGCTGGCGTCGCCCGGGCGAGTCGCGAGTGAATACCGTCCGAAGACGGATCGAATCAGCACGCTGTTCGGCGCGTGCGGCACGTGGCCGAGGTTGGCGGCGAAGCGGGCGTACGAGCCGGCGCCGAACAGATAGAACTCCACGTTCGAAACGTAGAACGCCGACAGGCGCTCCTGGCGCGCGGCGATTGCCTTGCCGATTTCGACCAGCGCCGACGGACCGCTGAGATCGCCGGTCACTGGAATCAACAGGTCGCGTGCCTGCAATCCCTTGACGAACTGAAACGCCTCTTCCGATGCCAGGTAGTTGCCCTGCCGTCCGGCGCCGTCGCGATCGGTCAGCAGCTCGCGATAGGTCGGGTTGTAGTCCTGCGGCGGCCGTCCCGCGCTCTGAAAGCGCAGCGAGAGGCCGTCGCCGATGAAGCGCCGATGGAAGCGGTCGATCGTCGCGCGGTCCGCGGCGCTGAGCGGCACGCCAATCGCGCTGACCGCCTGATTGAACGTCGTCCTGACAGCCTCGATGT
>JBKPSE010000614.1:0-2732 GCA_046765855.1 Acidobacteriota bacterium
ACGTGGTGAAGCCGACTTCGACGCCGGCGACATCCGTGATCGCGTTGATGGGCCCTGGTGTTCCCTCGAACGGAACGCCGAGGTCGCGGGCGCGCGGCTTGGACGCCTGAACCAGCGAGGCGAGCAGCAGGACGACAGTCAGGTAAGCAGCCATGGCGCGAAGTATAGATCTTTCAGTAACTTAGGAATTTGTCGATCCGCTCCGCCGGCAATCGACTGGCTGGTGGAGGCGACACATGCAGACATTGACGCATCAGCAGACGGGTTCGAAGACGGCGGTGTGGACGGGACGGGTTTTCAGCGCCCTCGCCGCGACATTTCTCGCAGTCGACGGCGTCGCCAAGCTGCTCGAGATCCGGCCGGTCATCGACGGAACGATCGCGCTTGGCTATCCTCGTGAAATCGTGTTCACGCTCGGTGTGATTCTCGTGACGTCCCTGCTCGCCTACGTCGTTCCGCGAACGTCGGTATTCGGCGCGCTGCTGCTCACCGGCTACCTTGGCGGCGCGGTCGCGACCCACGCGCGCCTCGAGCATCCGCTCTTCAGTCACACGTTGTTTCCCACCTACGTTGCCGCGCTGGTCTGGAGTGGACTCGTGCTGCGCGACGCGCGGTTGCGCGTATTTCTCCCACTGCGGAGGGTTTCGTGATTCAGATTGCTTCGAAGGACGGCGCCAGAATCGGTTACTCGCGCACCGGCAGCGGACCCGTGGTGATCCTCGTCGCCGGCGCGCTCGTGCCTGCCGTCGAGGAGTTTCTCCGATCATGAGATTCATCATCATGCACAAGACGGACGCGCACTGGGAATCCGGCGCGGTTCCAAGCCGCGAGCTGATCGCGCGCGTCGGCGCCCTGATCGGAGAGGTCGCGAAAGCGGGTGCGTTCGAAGGAGGCGAAGGCCTGCGCGCGAGCTCGGAGGGCGTGCGGCTGACGCTCGACGGCGATCGCCGCGCGATCGCGCGCGGTCCGTTCACCGGCGGCAACGAATTGCCCGCGGCATTCACCATCCTGCGCACGCGCACGATCGACGAAGCGGTGGAATGGGCGGCACAGCAGGCTGCCGCACTGGGGACGAGCGAGCCGATCGAGATTGACGTGCGCCCGGTCAACGAGCCGTGGGATATCGGCATTGCCGCGAAGCCGGCAAATCTGGAAACCCGGCGCTACATGGCGCTGCGCAAGGCGACGCCGGCGAGCGAATCGGGCGCATCGCTGACCGCAGCCCAGCGTTCGGCGCTCTCGCGGGTGCTGGCCGACGCCACGCGCGCCGGCGTCCACGTCGCCAGCGAAACCATGCGCCCGAGCAGCCGCGGCCGCCGGTATATCAATTCGCGCAACGGCGTGACGATGTTCGATGGTCCGTTCATCGAGTCCAAGGAGCTGCTCGGCGGCTACATGATCGTGTCGGCGGACTCGCTCGAGGCCGCCTGCCGCTGGGCGGAACGCTATCTCGATGTCGTTGATACCCCGGAAGTGGAGGTGCGGGAACTCGAAGAAGGTACTCACGGTGCGGATCGAATCGCGTGCTGAACGTGCGGGTGCTGCGAGGGCAGTGGGGTGCCAGAGATCTCGAGTGCGCTCGCGGATCCTGGCTACTGCCAACTACCAACTGCCCGGCGAACAGTCAACCGCCGACTGCTCTGCAAACTGTCACCTGTCGACTGCCGGCTCACTGCAGCCTCAACCTCTGCACGCGCCAGGTGAGAAGCTCCGCCACATAGAGCTCGCGTTCCGACGGACACGCAATCTCGTGAATCCATCCGAATTGCTTGGCCTGCTTGCCCGACTTGCCGAAGACACCAAGCAGCTTGCCGTCCAGCGACAGCTTGTAGATCCGCCCGGGATACGAGTCGGACATGAACAGCACCTGATTCGGACCCGGCGTGATGCACACCGCCCACGGCGCGCCGGGGGCTTGCGTGCCCGTCGCTTCCGTGGGGATCGGATTGCCGATCGCCGGCTTCGCATCGGCGGGGATCGGAACGCCGACGACCGAGATCGCTCGCACGAACGTCCCGTCGGGTGAGAACACCTGGATGCGGCGGTTGCCGCGGTCGGCGACGTAGATGTTCCCCTGCGCGTCGGCGGCGATGCTGTGCGGTGTGTCGAACTCTCCTTCCTTGTTGCCCTTCTCCCCCCACGATTTCGCCCAGTCGCCGTCCTTGCTGAATTTCGCCACCCGAGAATTGATGTAGCCGTCGCTGACGTAGATGTTGCCCTGCGGATCCCAGGTGACATCGGTCGGCTGGCGGAACTGTCCGTCGACATGCGCGCGCGGCGGTGTGACGCGCGTCCATGGCACCGCCTCGTCCGACGCTTCCTTCTTGCGGCCGAAGACCATCGCGACCCGTCCGGCCGGCGTCAGCTTGACGACCATGTCGGATCCCTTGTCGACGATCCAGATGTTGTCCTCGCGGTCGATGCGGACGCTGTGCGCGTAGGACAGCGCGTAGAGGCCCTTGCCGATCTCGCGCACGAACTTGCCGGTGTTGTCGAACTCGAACAGCTGCGCCGCCGCCGCGCCGAACGCCGGTCCGACCGTGCCGCTCCGGGAGAACACGAAGATGTGACCCTTTGAATTGACGGCGACGCCCGCCACTTCACCGAAGTAGACGTTTTCGGGAAGCTTCAGAAAATTCACGTCGCCGTCGTAGGCGATCTCCTGAACGGCGGGCGTCTGCGCTCCTGCGGCGAGCAACGTGCCGAGCAGCAGCAATAGTGTCCTCATACAC
>JBKPSE010000615.1:0-6340 GCA_046765855.1 Acidobacteriota bacterium
GTACTTGACTTGTCGCTCGGTCCGGTGCAGCTGAATCTGCTCGGGCTCGAAGTGATTCTCGACAACTGCAACGGCGGACCCGTGACGGTGACGATCACCGCGATCCCAGGCGGAGGCTTGCTCGGAGACCTCCTCTGCAGCCTGTCTGATCTGCTCAGTGGTCCTGCCTTGCCTACGGCGGTGCAGGCGCTGTTGTGGCAGATCTCGCGCGTACTCGGCGGTCTGCTCGGCTGACGCAGCGATGCTATGGCGATGACGAGAGCCTTCGCCGGCTCTCTCATCGCCACCTTCCGGGTCGGTGCGGAGAGCGGTCTCAACGACAAAAATGATCGGTAATTTCTGGAGCCGGCGATCGGACTTGAACCGATGACCTGCTGATTACGAATCAGCTGCTCTACCAACTGAGCTACGCCGGCTTTGGCGGGAAGACGCCCGCACCACCGCTCCGTTCGCGAGTCGTGGAGCGAGGCAGGAACGGCTATTCTACCAGAACCGATGAGAATACGCCGCATTCTCGCCTACCGCGTCGAGCTCCCGCTGCACGAAACCACCTACAAATGGTCGGGCGGAAAGTCCGTCACCATCTTCGACAGCACGATCGTGCGCGTCGAAACCGACGACGGTCTGGCCGGCCATGGCGAGGTCTGCCCGCTTGGCCCGTTCTATCTCCCCGCCTATGCCGGCGGCGTGCGGGCGGGACTGAAAGAGCTCGGGCCGCACCTGATCGGTGCCGATCCTCGGGAAGTCGGCAAGCTCAATCGCCTGATGGATGCCGCGCTCAAAGGGCATCCCTACGTGAAGAGCGGCATCGACATCGCCTGCTGGGACATCCTCGGTCAGGCAACTGGACTGCCGATCTGCGAGCTGCTCGGCGGCCGCTACGGCGCTGACGTGCATCTCTACCGCGCCATCTCACAGGACACTCCCGAGGCGATGGCCGCGCGCGTCGCCGACTACCGCGCGCAAGGCTACCGCCGGTTCCAGTTGAAGGTCGGCGGAGACCCCGACGTCGACATCGAGCGCATCCGTCAGGTTTCCGCGGCGCTCCAGACCGGCGACCGCCTCGTCGCCGACGCGAACACCGGATGGACGCAGCATGAAGCGATGCGAGTCGCCAAAGCCGTGCGCGACGTGGACGTTTACATCGAGCAGCCATGTCTGACCTATGAGGAATGCCTCAGCGTCCGCCGGCACATCGATCATCCCTTCGTCCTCGACGAAAACATCGACAGCCTCGACGTGCTGCTGCGCGCCCGCGCCGATCTGGCCATGGACGTCGTCAATCTCAAGATCAGCAAGCTTGGAGGGCTGACGCGCACGGCGCAGGCGCGCGATCTCTGCGTATCGATGGGAATCGCGATGACGATTGAAGACAGTTGGGGCGGCGACGTCGCGACCGCCGCGATCGCCCATCTGGCGCACAGCACGCCGACGGAACTGCTGTTCACGACGACCGATTTCAACAGCTACGTGACGGTCTCCACCGCGGACGGCGCGCCGCAGCGCGTCCACGGCAGGATGGCGGCCTCGACCGCGCCGGGACTGGGTATTACTCCCAAGAGGGATGTGCTCGGCGATCCTGTGGTGATCGTGTCTTAGCCGGTGCAGCAGGACGCGCGCGCCGGCGTTTCGGGCACATATTCGCGCTCCTGCGCCCGGCGCGCCTTGTAACGCCTGAACACTGCGCGCTCGTGCTCGAGACCGAGCGCCGATCGCCACGTCGAGCCCCGGAAGGTATGCGCGAGCATCGCCGGTCCGTTGCGCAGCACGAACCCAGGGTAATGCCGCAGCACCGACGGCAGGTGGCGCACCTTCATCCAGCGCTCCGCGCGCCAGCGCAGGAACTCCACGTCCTCTGCTTCGAGGTGGGCCGTGCGCACAACGGCGGTGGTGCCGTCGTATTCCTCGACGCGATCGTTGACGATGAGATTGCGCTTCACGAAGTCCTCGGTCATCGGCGTGCCGGGATAGGGCGTCGGATGCTGGATGTAGGGCCAATCCACGTGCTTGCGCGCGAAGGCCAGATTTGCCTCGATCGCCTCTCGCGTGTCGTCCGGGTTGCCGACAATGATGCCGCCGACGACTGCCAGCCGCTCGCGATGCAGCACCTCGATCGCCTGCAGCGTCGCGTTGCCGGTGCGCCGTCCTCCTTCGCGCTGCGCGTTCTTCGCGGCCGCGCGTAAGAAGGCGAGGTCGGCGTCGAGCACGTTCTCGATGCCGAGGAAGACGTATCGAAAACCCGCCTGCCGCATCAGCGGAGCCAGCCGCGCCCCGTGCGCCGCGATCGACGAGGTCATCGCCTGCACGATGTAGTGGATGTCGTTGAAGCCGGCGTCGACGATCGCCCGGCACAGGGCCTCGAATCGTGCCACGTTGAGGGTGATGTTGTCGTCGACGAGGAAGATCGCGCGCGCGCCGCGCCGGCGCGCATCGGCAATGTCGGCGAGAACGCGCGTGAAATCGAACACGTGGAAGTTGCGCCCGCGCATCTCGATGATCGAGCAGAAGCTGCAGTCATAGGTGCAGCCGCGCGAGGTCTCGACGATGTCGATCGGACGCCCGAGAAAGGTGTATCCCGAAAGAACCCGCGCGGCGCGGTTCGGCAACGCGATGGTGCCATCGGCGAGCGAGCTGACGGGACGCGGCTTCGTCTCGACGAAACCGATTCCCGCTGGCGATCTGATCGACAAACCGGCAACGCTGGAGAGGTCCTGGTTGCGCGACAACGCCGACAGCAATTCACGGAAGCTGATATCCCCTTCGCCGCGGACGACGATGTCGATTTCGCTGTCGGGCGCGGCGTAGGCGTCAGTGGCAAGGCTTGGATCGTATCCGCCGGCGACGATCACCACGCCTGGCTTGATCGCGCGGATGATCCGTGTCAGACGCAGCGCCGTTCGCCGCTGGAACGTCATGATCGACAGGCCGACCACCTCCGGATCCAGGTCGCGCATCAGGCGCTCGACGGTCGGAACGACGGCGCGCTGCGCCAGGATCAGGTCGGCGATGGCCACGGCATGGTCGGGTCCGGCATTGCCCGCAAGGGAAGCGAGCGCGCCGTTCGGCATCCGCATCGTCAGGGCAGGGGTGTGCTCGAACGAGTCGGGCATCGAGAGAAGGAGCACCCTCATTGCAGCCGCGGTGGCTTCAGCATACCTCCCTTCGCGGCGACCCGTGCATAGTCCGGCATGTATACCTGCAGCCCCTTGCGGCGCGTATTCCTGGAGTAGCCGGCGACCAGCTGGTCCTCGTAGCGGGCGGGGAAGAAATCGAACGGCGTCGACGGGTCGGCGTCGATCAACTGCATGTCGGCATCGCTCATCGTCAGCTTGCCGAAGCGGATGCTGCCGCCGTAGAAGTAGAGATAGTTTTTCGCCGAGGGCGAGGGGAGCGTCGTCGGGCGCTTCGGGGGCGCCGCGTTTCCGACCATGCGCATGGCCATACGGTTGCCAGCCACGGACACCGTCTGCACGCGCCCTTCCATGCGCGGCGGCGGCAGGAGCGCGGTCGGGTCCATCAGCAGGTCATCTCCCTCCGCACGAATTCCTGAATCCGCCGGCATCTTCATCAGATCGGCGACGTCGACGCCCAGGAGATCGAGCAGCCCCTTCACCGGCACACCGACCGCTTTCATCTTTTCCGAATGGAGCCGGATCATTCCGTCCTTCGATGCGCCGACCGACGCCGTCATCGAGAACGGCACGGTAATGCCTTTGTGCAGTTTGCCCTTGGCCCGCAGCTTTCCATCCTCGAGCGCCAGCGTCACGTCGCTGATCGGTGAGGGACGCGCCGCCAGCGCCTGGCGCAGGAGCGCGTTGAGCGACGCAGTGTCGATCGCGATATCGGCGCTGCGCATCCGGACGGTATAGGACTTCGGATCGTCGAAGACGGGAGGCTGACTGGGGGAGTGGCTGACGAATTCTCCATCGAGCGCGCGCACGTGCAGGATGATGCCGTCACCGGCATGCAGCGCCACGTTGCGCATCTCGATTCCACAGTGCACGGCGCCGTTGGCCGACAGGAACATCGTTCCCGCGACGATGGTGAACGCGCCCGACGCCACTCGCCTGCGCACGGGGAATGTAGCCGCAACTCTCGTGCCTGTCGCCGTTGTCTATGAACTAACGTGACTGCAGAGTTTCTTTCAGCGTAAGAGTTCGAAAAATCGTAAACGTTCCCGCGCGCTGGTCGGGAACAGGGGGACGCGGAAACAGCCGGTTGAAGCGGTCGAGTTGGTTGTTGCGCACGGCGACGACGGCGTCCTCGGAGTCGACGCGCGCCCGCATCACCGCGTCCGGAAATGACGCTTCATTCAACCGCTCGCCGGTCGCAGACGCGCGCAGCGCCGGCGCGAGATAGAACACGAGCGAGCCGATGCGCTCGTCGACGATGGACACGCGCGGCGGCAGCGTGCCGCGCGCATTGAGTGCGCCGGCGAGATCCCGCGACGTCATCCATCTGGCGGCCTGCGGCACCACGATCATCATGCCAATCACCGATGCGATCGCCGCGGCGGACATCCAGGCGACCGATGCCGTCTGCTCGCGAGATCGCCGGGCACGGCGCCCGGCGTAGAACGTGCCAAGCGCGCAGATTGCGAGCGGCAGCATCAGCACGCGATTGGCCGCACCGAACCTCGCGTCGAGCGCGATCAACCCGCACGACGGCAGCAGCACGAGGAACGCGATGAAGGCCGCGAGCGCGGCTCCGCGCGTCGGTTTCGCCGCGCCGTCATGCGGCGCGAGCACGTCGCCTACGAGCAGCGCCACTGCCGGGAACACCGGCAGCGCGTAGGTCACGAGCTTGGATTCGCCGATGCTGAGGAAGGCCAGGCCGGCGAGACACCATCCCCAGACGACGGTCCGCAGCGAGTGTCCACCCGCGGTGCGTGCCGCAGCGCCGAGATAACCAGCCCAGGGCAGCGCGCCGCCGAGCACGATCGGAACGTAGTACCACCACGGGCGCCCCGCGTGGCGCTGCGTCGCGGTCAGATACCCGTGAAGGTGACGTTCGACGAAGTAGTAGTGCAGGTAGCCCGGATGCGCGCGCTCCATCGCGATGTACCACGGCGCCGCAACCAGCGCGGCGATCGCGCCGGCAATCGCGAGCGCAAGCGCGAGGCGGGGGAGCGCCGACGGGCGGCGCAGCGCAAGGCAGCCCGCGAAGATTGCGGTGAACACGCACCCGACCAGCCCCTTGGTGAGGATCGACAGCCCAAGGCACACGCCGGCCACCATCGCTCGGGAGATGACGCGTGTGTCCCCGACCAGGCACCAGCAGGCGACGCACATGAACGGCACGACGGCGACGTCGTGCACCGCCACCTGGCTCACGCCAAGCGGCAGCATCATGGTTGCGTAGGCGATCCCCGAGATGAGTCCAGTGGCTTCGCCGAACAGGGCGCGTCCCAGCAGGGCGACTGAAAGCATGCCTAGCAGCCCGAACAGCAGCGGCGGAACGCGCACCGCGAACTCGCGGTCGCCGAATAGACGCAGCGAGCCGGCTTCCGCCCAGAAAAACAGGATCGGTTTGTCCAGGAACGGTTCGCCGAGAAACGTCGGCGTCACGTAGTCGCGGCGCTGATTCATTTCCTGGGCGATCGCGGCGTGGAGCCCTTCGTCGGGATCGAACAGCGGCGCGTTCGCGATCAGCGGAGCGATCAGCAGCGCGGCCGCGACCGCCGCAAACGTCCGCCGCAGTCTGTGCATCTGAGAGGGGAATCGTACACTAGCGCGGTGTAATCGTCGCGATCAGCGGATAGTGATCCGATCCGAACTTGCTGTTTCCCCGGCGCAACTCGGTATGCCACCCGGGCGGCAGCCGGAACAGCAGGTGATCGAGCCGCAGCGGGCCGAATGTCGCTCGCCGGTCCTCCTTCTCGGCGTGCGCCATGCCGCGGGCCAGCTCGCGGTAAGCCGCGTCACGGAAGCCGAACCAGGAGTTGAAGTCGCCGCCGACGACAAGGGGACCATTCTCCGGCAGCAGCGCGCGCAACGACCGCGCCTGACGCAGGCGTCCTGACTCGGAAAGCACCCAGAGGTGATGCATCACCATGTTGGTGAAGTGAGTGCAGACGACGCGGATGGGGTACGAGCCGAAGCTGATGGTGCCGGCAATGGCGACCCGCCGCTGCCGTTCGAGCGGCAGTTCGATCGCGGTCACGTCGGTGATCGGGCGTGTCGACAGAATGGCGTTGCCGCGATCCTCGGCGGTCGAGCCGGGCTTCCCGTTGCGCATCGATGGCACGTAGACCGCCCAGAGGCCAAGCCGTTCGGCCGCGCGTACGGCTTCGATGCGGTGCTGCTTCAGAGCGGCAGGAATCTCCTCGGCGGCCCAGGCG
>JBKPSE010000616.1:0-3943 GCA_046765855.1 Acidobacteriota bacterium
CGCCGAGCGCGCCAGGAGCAGGTTTGCAACGTTCGCGCAAGCGATGAGCAGAACGAAGGCGACTGCGCCCATCAGCACGTAGAGCGCCGTGCTGACAGATCCCGTCAACGCAGTTCTCAGCGGAACGATGGCGATCGAGCCGGCCTCGAAGTCTTGGGGATGCTCCTGACGCATGCGCTCGCGGATGGCATCCATCTCCGCGTTCGCTTCGGCAATGGTCACGCCCGGCCGCAGGCGCCCGAACGCCCGCAGGTGCCGGCAGCTATAGCAGGACGAATCTCCTTTTAGATCGTAGCCAATCGGCGCCCACAGCTCCGCGTTCGAATCGAAGTAGCGCACGGCGTCGAGCGGCTGGAAAGACGCGGGGATGACGCCGATGACGCGGTACTCCCGATCGTTCATGACGATCGTTCGTCCGACGGCCGATGGATCCGCGCCGAAGCGGCGGCGCCACAATCGATCGCTGAGCAGCACGACGCGCCAGTGGTCGGGACGGTCGTCGTCCGCCGTGAAGCTACGGCCGATCGTCGGACGCACGCCCATCATGTCGAAGTAGTTCCAGCTGACCCGCACCGCGGCAAGGCGCTCGGCCTCGCCGTTGACGACGAGCGTCGGCATCCACGTTCGCATCATCGCGAACGTCTCCATCGCGCGGCTGCGCTCGCGCCAGTCCAGGACCGTGGCGAACCCGACGTTCGAGGAGAAGCCTTCGGGCGTGCGATCGCCGATCGTGACCAGCCGGTCCGGATCGGCATACGGCAGCGGCCGCAGGAGCACGGCGTTGACGATGGTGAAGATCGCGGCGTTGGCGCCAATGCCGAGGGTAAGCGTCAGCAGCGCGGCGGCGGTGAACCCCGGCGTCCGGCGCAGCATGCGCAGGCCGTAGCGGACGTCCTGCGCGAGCATGTCGACGAACGGCAGCCCGCGCTGATCGCGCCAGGCCTCCGCGATTTGCGCACTGCCGCCGAGATCGATCCGCGCGGCGCGGCGGGCGGCGTCGGCATCGAGGCCGCGGGCGCGATGCTGCGCTTCGAGCATTTCGTGATGAAAGGCGATCTCGTCGTGAAGGTCCTGGTCGCGCCGGCCAAGACGCAGCGCGCCGCGCAGCCGCTGAAACAGCTCCCGGACAGTCATCGGATCTCCTCGCCGCCCAGTACGCGGGCCATGATCGCCGTCATCCGCTGCCAGTCGTCCGCTTCGCGCTGCAGCTGCCTGCGCCCAGAGCGGGTCAGGGTGTAAAACCGCGCCTTGCGGTTGTTGTCCGACAAGCCCCACTTCGACGAGATCCAGCCGCGCTGCTCGAGACGCAGCAACGCGGGATAGAGGGTGCCCTGGTTGAGCTGGAGCAGATCGTCCGAGACCTGCTGCAGCCGCTGCGCGATGCCATAGCCGTGCTGGGTGCCGAGGGTATCGAGCGTCTTGAGCACCATGAGATCGAGCGTCCCCTGCAGCACGTCGGTCTTGTTCTGATTCATGTTGATTCCCAACAGGAGCATACGCTCTCTCATGTTGGGCGTCAACATGAAGGTTTCTGATACAACAGACGCATGGTCACACTGTTCCTTACCGCGCTGCTGGCGCAGGATTTCAGAGTGGGCACGGCGGTGGCACCGCGCGGACAAACCGGCCGCGGCGCGATCGAGGTGCCGGCAGGATCCGATGCGGCGCTGGCGATTCCGGTTGCGGTCGTCAACGGCGCGCGGCCAGGGCCGGTGCTGGCGATCGTCTCCGGCGCGCACGGCACCGAATACGCGTCGATCGTCGCCGTCGAACGGCTGATCCAGCAGCTCGACCCGAAGGCGATCGCGGGAACCGTGATCCTCGTGCCGCTGGTCAACGTGCCGTCGTTCGAGCAGAAGATCGCGCACGTCAACCCGATCGACAACAAGAGCATGAACCGCTTCTATCCCGGGAGGGCGGACGGGACCCAGACGGAGCGCGCCTCGTTTGCGATTACTCGCGAGGTCGTCGACAAGTGCGACCACCTGATCGACCTGCACGGCGGTGACCTCGACGAAAGTCTTCGCCCGTATGCGTACTGGACGAAAACCGGCAACGACAAGCAGGACGCGATCGCGCGCGAGATGGTGCTCGCGTTCGGCCTCGACACGATCATCATTTCCGCCGATCGCCCCAAGGATCCGGCCGCGTCGCGCTACCTCGAGAACACGGCGTCGACGCGGGGTAAACCCTCACTGACGGCGGAGGCGGGCCACGCCGGCACGGTCGAGACGCGAGAGGTCGACGCGCTGGTGAACGGCAGCCTTTCTGTCATGCGTTATCTGAAGATGCTGCCGGGTGCGCCCGCTTCTGTCGAGTCTCCGGTCTGGATCGAACGTGTCGCCACCGTGGCAAGCGACGCGACGGGCATCTTCTATCCGCTCGTCGCCCGAGGCAGCTACGTGCAAAAGGGCATGAGGATTGGCTACGTCACCGACTACCTGGGGACGACGATTCAGGAGGCGCGCGCGCCCGACAGCGGCGTCATTCTCTTCATCCGCGCCGTCCCGTCGATGACCAAGGGAGAAACGATCGCGAACATCGGCGTGCCGATCCGCTGAACTGCCAGCCGACGCCAGCCGTATCTAGGTCGTATGCTGACCGATCTGCGCTTCGCGCTCCGCATGCTCCTGAAGGAGCGCGGCTTCACCACGACCGCCGTCCTGACGCTGGCAGTCTGTATCGGCGCAAACGCCGCCATTTTCGCGGTCGTCAACTCGGTGCTGCTGCAGCCGCTGCCGGTTCCTCGCGCCGAACAACTGGTCCATATGTACAACGCCTATCCCGGCGCCGGGCTCGAGGAAGGGCGCGGCTCGAACGGTGTGCCGGACTACTACGACCGGCTCCGCGAAACCACGGTGTTCCAGGAGCAGGCGCTCTACAACACGCGCGGGGTCACGCTCAGCGGCAGTGGCGAGGCGCAGCGTATCCGTTCGATGGTGGGGACGCCTTCCCTGCTGCGCCTTCTACAGGTGCAGCCGGTACGCGGCCGCCTGTTCACCGAAGAAGAAGGGGAAATCGGCAAGACCAACAAAGTCATCCTGACCTATGCGTCGTGGCAGCAATGGTTCGGCGGCCAGGACAGCGCCATCGGCAGCGATCTGCGCCTCAACGGGCAGCCGTTCACAATCGTCGGCGTGCTGCCGCGCGGCTTCAGCTTCCTGGATCCTGACGTCAGGGTCTGGACGCCGGTCGCGTTCACCGCGGAGGAGAAGTCGGACGAGTCGCGCCACAGCAACAACTGGTCGTACGTCGCGCGCTTGAAGGACGGCGCAACGATCGAACAGGCGCGGCAACAGATCGACGCGCTCAACGCGCGCAATCTCGATCGGTTTCCGAAGTTGAAGGAGATCCTGATCAATGCCGGGTTCCACACGGTCGTGGTCCCCCTGCAGGCACACCTGGTCCGGGAGGTGCGCAGCACGCTGTTCCTCCTCTGGGGCGGCGTCATCTTCGTGCTGCTCGTGGGCGCCGTCAACGTGACCAACCTGATGCTGGTCCGTTCCAGCGCGCGCATCAAGGAACTGGCGACTCGCCACGCGCTCGGCGCCGGTCTGTCACGCATCGCACGTCAACTGCTGACCGAAACGTTCCTGCTCGCGGTCGGCGGCGGCGCGCTTGGTCTGGCCCTCGGCTACGCCGGCGTCCGCGCGCTCTCGGCGCTCAGCCTCGATCAGACGCCGCAGGGGACCGCTGTTCGCATCGACGCCACGGTGGTCGGCTTCACGTTCGCGCTCGCGCTGGTGCTCACGCTGATCATCGCGCTCATCCCGGTCATCGGTCTGCGCCAGCTCAATCTGAGCCAGGCATTCCGCGAAGAAGGACGTTCGGGAACGGCGGCGAGGGGCGCACGCGTCGCGCGCCGCGTCCTGGTGACTGCGCAGGTCGCGTTCGCGTTCATGCTCTTGATCGGCGCGGGACTCCTTCTCGCCAGTTTCCAGCG
>JBKPSE010000617.1:0-4919 GCA_046765855.1 Acidobacteriota bacterium
GACGGGATCGGTGTCGTCGGAGTAGGAGGCAAACAGCGTGGGCCGCCATCGATCGTAGGCATATGACACGCCCCAGTCCGGTCGAGCGCGGGTACTCCAGCCGGCGCTGAGTGCGTAGCCGTGCCGTCCGAGAGCATCCGACATCGCCGTGCCGGCGCCGACGACGGTCTCGCCCGAGTCCGACTCGAGAATCGGCGTCCAGTAAGTAGGCTTCAGCGTGCGCAGAGGTGCGTAGGCGCGCGGCTCTCCGGCTTCCAGAGGAATCACGTCCTGCGGTTCCGCGGTTCGCGGTTCCTCAGAGGTCCATGACACCGGCGTCCAGGAATCAACGCGAGTGGCCAGCGAGAACAGGTCGAAGCCCTCCGGCGTGTAACCGATGTACGTCAGCCTGCCGTCGGCCGTGAGCTCGGGCGCTTGCGCGCCGCTGGCGCTGTCCGTGACCTGCCGCACGACGCGATCGGCAACATCGATCGCGAAGATGTTGAACGAGGCGTCGGCGGGATCGGCGGCGAACAGCACCGACGCTCCGTCCGGCGTCCAGGAGGCTGTAATCAGACGCGCGTCGCGGCGATCGATGAGGGGACGCACGTGACCGGTTGCCGGATCGATCAGCACCAGCCCATGACTGCCGCCGCGGCGGCGCTCCGCCACGATCTGGCGGCCGTCGGGTGACCAGCGAGGTCCGGTGAAGTCCGCGTCAGGATCCTCGACGAGCAGGCGGGGCGTACTGCGCGCTGATGGGACGAAGTCCACCACGGCGAGCGCACGGCGTCCCGTCCGCTGGATCGTGCACACGATCGATCGTCCGTCGGGAGACAGGTCCGGATCGGCGGCGCGTGCCTCCACCGTCAACCGCTGGACGCGCCCGCCGGAAATGCGCACGGCGTAAAGATCCGAATAGACGTCCACGGAACGCACGCGTTCGAGCTGATCGAACACGATCCACTCGCCGCGCACCGACGTGCGATTGCCCAGCGCACGCCACGCGACGCGCGACGGCGCGCCTCCATCCTGCGGCAGACGCATCAATGCCGGAAACCCGTTCGCGTTCGCGACCGCGTAGTAGATCGCCCCGTCGCTGACGCGCGGTGCGGTCACGACGAAGCCGTGGCGGGTCAGGCGGGTGGCGCGTGCATCGGTCTCGCTCGCCGGCGGCGGCGCGGCGAGTCGGCTCTGCTTGAAGTCGTTCCATAACTGTCCCAGCGGCTTGCCGAACACGCGGGTAAACGCGCCTGCGCCAAACAGCGGAACGCGGCCTGAGGTCTGGTCGGCAAGCCGCGCGAGGCGCTCGGGCCCGTACTGATCCGCGAGGAACTGATGGAAGTACGCGCCATACGCATAGGCACCATGGCCAAGCGGCCAGTCGCTCAATCCGCCGCCGACGCGATCGATCGGCTCGAACCGCCCGCGCGCCGCCGCCACGTCGACGATGGCGCGGAAGTCGCCGGCCGGCACGCGGCCTTCGCCGGTCATGCGGCTCTCTTCGTAGGTGGCAATCCCCTCGATCTGCCAGATCGGCAGGAAGGCGTTGGGAAAGGCGACCGGCACGCGGCCGAAGATGCGGCGGACCCCCTGCATGAACCCGCGGCTGCGATCGAGGTGAAGGATGTGCGTGTACTCGTGCGTGAAGACCAGCTCCAGCCAATCCGTCGTGTTGCCAATCAACGACTCCGACACGGGCGGCACCGCCGACACTTCGATGGCGTCGTAGGGAAAGGGCGTCGCCCATCCGTTCGCCAGATCGCTCTGGTCGACCAGAATCACGTTGACGCGGCCGCGCGGCCGCCCGAGCTCGCTCTCGAAGCGCTTGTAGACCCGTTCGGCAATCGTCGCCAGCCGCCGCGCCAGCGCTTCCTCACCTTGATGGGCGTGAATGTCGAAGTGCGCGGTCCGCGTCGTTCGGAACCGCCACCGTGGATCGTAGCGTTCGGAGGCGGCGGCGATCGATCCGGCGAGACAGCACAACGCGAACAGGATCGCGCTGCCACGGATCGTCGCAGTAGACATTGTTTAAATGCGCACGCCGAATGGGAGGCCGATCACTCCGCGTTCTCCGATTCCGACTTCAACTCAGCGAGCAGCGTCAGCGCCTGCAACGGCGTCAACTGATTGACGTCGATGTCCTTCAGACGCCGGCGCAGCACGTCATCGGGTGCGGCAGGCGCTTGAAACAGTCCGAGCTGCTGCTGCCGGTCGGGCGCCGCGCCGCTCAGCGACGGACGGCCGCCGCGAGAGAGCTCGTCACGTTCGAGCCCGGTGAGGATCTCGCGCGCGCGCGCGACGACAGCCGCGGGCAGTCCGGCGAGGCGCGCGACCTGGATGCCGTAGCTGCGGTCGGCGCGGCCGGGCACGACCTTGCGCAGCAGAACCAGATCGTCTTTCCACTCGCGGACGACGACGTGAAAATTCGCGACGCCGGGGATGGCGTCGGCGAGATCGGTGAGCTCGTGATAGTGCGTCGCGAAGATCGTCTTCGGCCGCGCCTTTGGATTGGAGGCGAGATGCTCCGCCACCGCCCACGCCAGGCTCAGCCCATCGAACGTGGCGGTGCCGCGCCCGATCTCGTCCAGGATCACCAGGCTGCGCGAAGTGGCGCAATGCAGGATGTTCGCAGTCTCCTGCATTTCGACCATGAAGGTCGACTGACCGCGTGCGATGTTGTCCGACGCTCCGACGCGGGCGAAGAGCCGATCGACGACCGGCAGCTTGGCGCTGCGCGCGGGCACGAACGATCCGGCCTGCGCCATCAGGCAGAGGAGCGCGCACTGGCGCAGGTAGGTGGACTTGCCGCCCATATTCGGGCCGGTCAGGATGATCAACTGCTGCGCGCTGGCATCGAGCGCGATGTCGTTGGGCACGAACGCCTCGGCAACGTGCCGTTCGACCACGGGGTGCCGCGCGTCGGCGGCAATCAGCTCGTCGCCGGCGTGCATCTGCGGCTTGGTGTAATTCTGCACCGCGGCCGCTTCGGCCAGCGCGGCGAGCACGTCGAGCGTGGCGAGCGCACGCGCCGTATCCTGGATGCGCGGCGCCTCCGCCGCGACCTGGCGCCGCAGCGCCTCGAAAATCTCGACTTCGCGCTCGACGCTGCGCTCGTCGGCGCCGAGCACCTTCTCTTCGTATTCCTTCAACGCCGGCGTGATGAAGCGCTCGCCGCCGGCGATGGTCTGTTTGCGGTGGTAGTCGGCGGGGACGCTGCCGAGGTTCGATCTCGAGACTTCGATGTAGTAGCCGAACACGCGGTTGTAGCGAATCTTCAGCGACCCGATTCCGGTCCGCGTCCGCTCGGCTTCTTCCATTTCCGCGATGCGCTGCTTGCCGCCGCGGCTGATCCTGCGGAGATCATCGAGCTCGGCGTCGACGCCGTCGCGGACAACGCCCCCGTCTCGGGCTACCAGCGGCGGCTCATCGAGCAGCGTGCGGCTCAGGGCATCGCGGAGCTCGGCGAGGTCGTCGAGCTCGGCGACCAGGCTGCGGACCAGCGGCGATTGGAAATCCTCGAGCACAAGACGCACGCGCGGGATGGCCGCGATCGACTGACGCAGCGCGACGAGGTCGCGCGGCCCGGCGGTACCGAGCGCGGCTCGCGCGACCAGCCGTTCGATGTCGTGAATCGACTTGCACGTCTCGCGCAGCTTGGCGCGCGCGGTGCTCCGGAACGCAAAATCCTCGACCGCGTCGAGCCGATCCTGGATGCGTTCGAGCGCGAGCAGCGGACGCAGCAGCCACGCGCGCAGCAGCCGGCCTGCCATCGGCGTGACGGTACGGTCCATCTCGTGGAGCAGGGAACCGGTGCGGCCGCCGTCAGCCGCTTCGATCACTTCAAGATTGCGCAGCGTCGTCGGATCGACGATCAGGCAATCGGCGCCGCTGCGGAACGAGACGGCGCGCACGTGCGCGAGGTCCGCTTTTTGCGTGTCGCGCAGGTACTGCACCAGCGCTCCCGCGGCAGCGACGGCTGCCGGACGCGATTCGATCCCGAATGCCTGCAGGGTCTGTGTCTGCAGCTGCTCGAGCAGTGTGCGCCGCGCCGACTCATAGTCGAAGGTCCACGGCTCGGCGGACGTCAGCCGCGCCTCGATGCGCGCCGTTGCCGCGAGACCGGCGACGTCCTCGTCGCCGGTGGGCGCGAGGATCTCGCGCGGCCGCAGCACCGCGAGCTCGTCGCACAACGCGGCGCGTCCGTCCGCGCCCGGATATTCGCTGGCGGTGAACTCTCCGGTCGACAGGTCGAGCAGCGCGACGCCGAATCCAGGTCCCGGATGCATCGGCGCGATCGAGAGCAGGAACGCCGGCTCGCGCGCGTCGAGGTAGCCCGAGTCGGTGAGCGTGCCGGGCGAGACGACGCGGACCACTTCGCGGCGCACCAGCCCTTTCGCCTTCCGCGGATCCTCGACCTGCTCGACGACGGCGACGCGGAACCCTTTGCGCACGAGACGCGCGATGTAGCCATCGGCTGCGTGTAAAGGGACGCCACACATCGGAATCGCGCCGCCGCTCGCGTCCTTCGCGCGCGAGGTCAGCGTCAGCTCGCGCGCGCGCGCCGCGGTCAGCGCGTCCTCGTAGAACATCTCGTAGAAATCCCCCATGCGAAAGAACACGATGGCGTCGCGGTACTGGCGCTTCGCGTCGAAGTACTGCCGCATGGCGGGCGTCGCGCCGGCCGGTTCGCTGCTGACGGGAGGGACCGACATGGAGGGATTGGGGCGAGTATAACATTGCAGATTTGCGATTGAAGATTGGCGATTCGCGATTGGCGATTGCCGATTGGCGATTGAAGATTGGCTTGGGGATTGATGATTGGCGAATGGATTGCCGATTGCCGATTGGCGATTGGATTGCCGATTGGCGATTCAATTGTCGATTGGTGATTGGATTGGCGACTGGGTGATTCGCGATTGGATTGTTGATTGCTGATT
>JBKPSE010000618.1:0-2082 GCA_046765855.1 Acidobacteriota bacterium
CCACAGCACCAAGCACCGGCGCGATCAAGCCACAGGCCGATCGGAGACGCGTCCGTCGAACAGATAGATCCGGCGCGGGGTGCGGGCGATGTGCCGCGGATCGTGGGTGGCGAGGCAGATCGTCGCGCCGTCGCGCTGCAGCTCCTCGAGCATCTGCATCACCGCTTCGCCGCTCTTCGAATCGAGATTCCCGGTCGGTTCGTCGGCGAGCACGATCGGCGGACGGCCGGCGATGGCGCGTGCGATCGCGACCAGCTGCTGATGCCCGCCGGAAAGCGAGCCGGGCCGCTGCTTGGCGCGGCCGGTCAGCCCGACTCGATCGAGCGCGGCCTTGACGCGCGCCTCGCGATCGGCGGCGGTGACGCCGCGCAGCGTCAGCGGATACTCGACGTTCTCGTAGACCGTCATGTCTCCGATGAGATTGAAGCTCTGAAAGATCAGACCGACGTCGAGATTACGGATGCGCGCCTTGTCGCCTGGCGAGGCCTGGTCCATGCGCCGTCCGTTGAACCAGTAGCGGCCCGACGTAGGGGAGTCGAGCAGCGCCAGAACCGAGAGGAGCGTCGACTTGCCGCAGCCGGACGGACCGGAGATCGAGATGTACTCGCCGCGATCGATATCGAGCGTGACGTCGTCGAGCGCGCGCGTTTCGGCGTCCACCCCGTCCGAGTCGGCGCGGAATATCCGCGTCACGTGTTCCAGGCGGATCAGCGGCAGGTTCTGCTCGGCATGCGAGATGTCTTCCGCGGCGGGCTTGCTGCGCTTCCACCACCCCATTGTTCCTCCTCCCCTCCCAGGATTGGACGAGCGCCGCTGGCGAATCGTTGGCGAAAAATATCCGCGGCGTTCTTCGGATCGGATCGTAAACGCAGACGCGGAGTCGGACGTAAGTGTATGAGCGGTAACGCGGAAAGTGCCGGAAATCGTGTGATACCATCCCGCCTTTCCCCAGTGAAGACGAAGCCAGAAAGGGTCCTTTGATGACGCCGCGTCGGTTCCTCCCCGCGCTGCTCCTGCTGTTCGTCGGCAGCGGCTGTGCGGCGCTGATATACGAAGTCGTCTGGTTCCAGCTGCTGCAGCTCGTGATCGGGTCCTCGGCGGTGTCGATGGGCGTGCTGCTCGGCACGTTCATGGGCGGCATGTGTCTCGGCAGCTATCTGCTGCCGCGCTATATCGGCCGCGGCAGTCATCCGCTTCGTGTCTACGCCTATCTTGAACTCGGGATCGCGCTGTGCGGACTGCTCATTCTCGTCGGCATGCCGCTGCTGAACAGCGTCTACGTCACGGTTGCCGGCGGCGCCGGAATCTTCGGCATCGTCATGCGCGGCATCGCCGCGGCGATCTGCCTGCTGCCGCCAACGCTGCTGATGGGCGCAACGCTGCCGGCGATCTCGCGCTGGGTGGAGTCGACGCCCGAGGGCGTGTCGTGGCTCGGCTTCTTTTACGGCGGCAACATCGCCGGCGGCGTGCTCGGCAGCCTGCTCGCCGGTTTCTATCTTCTCCGCGTCCACGATCTCGCCTTTGCGACGTTCGTCGCGATTGCTCTCAACGTGACCGTGGCGCTGCTCGGAATCCTCATCGCAAGGAGCGCGCCCCTCGTCGAAACCCTCGCCTCCGATCGCGACGAACGAGGCTTCAAGCCGGTTGCCGCGGCGTGGGCCGTGTATCTTGCGATCGCGCTCTCGGGCATGACGGCGTTGTCGTCCGAAGTGATCTGGACGCGGCTGTTGTCACTGCTCTTCGGCGGTACCGTTTACACTTTTTCGCTGATCCTTGCGGTGTTCCTGTTCGGACTCGGCATCGGGAGCAGCCTCGGCTCCGCGATCGGCCGGGCCGCGGCGCGGCCGCGCGTCGTTTTCGGCTGGTGCCAGATGCTGCTCTGTGCGGCGATTGCCTGGTCGGCGTACATGCTGACCGAGTCGATGCCGTACTGGCCGATCAATCCGTCGATCACGACGGATGCCTGGTTCAACTTCCAGCTCGATTTCGTGCGCTGCCTGTGGGTCGTGCTGCCCGGCTCGATCCTGTGGGGCGCGAGCTTCCCGCTCGCGCTTGCCTCGCTCGCCTCGCGCGGCCAGGATC
>JBKPSE010000619.1:0-8539 GCA_046765855.1 Acidobacteriota bacterium
TTCGTCGCCTTCAACGGCTATCTCGTGATGCTCGCGTGGCCGATGATCGCGTTCGGATGGGTGACCAACATCCTGCAGCGCGGACTCGCGTCATGGAACCGGATGCTGGAAGTGCTGCAGCACGCCCCAACGATCAGCGACGCGAATGTCACCGACGCCGGCCGTGAAGCGCCGCTCGACGGAGCCATCGAGTTCCGCAACCTGACGTTCAGCTATCCCGGCAGCGAGCGTCCGGTGCTCCAGGACGTCAGTCTGCGTATCGAGCGCGGCGAGACTGCGGCGCTGGTCGGCGCGACCGGATCGGGCAAGTCCACCCTGATCGGTCTGCTGCCGCGGCTGCACGAGCCTCCGCCGGGCACCGTCTTCATCGGGGGAGCCGACATCCGCGAAATCCCGCTCGCACGGCTGCGCGGCGCAATCGGCTTCGTGCCGCAGGAGCCATTCCTGTTCTCCGCGACGATTGCCGAGAACGTCGCCTTCGGGGTTACCAAGGGCGCCAAGGAAGACCAGGGCACGACGAAAGACGGGGAGACGAAAGAAGATGAGGGGACGAAGGCGCGGGTGATTGCCGCTGCCGCGGTCGCGCGCCTCGACAAGGACGTCGAGGATTTCCCGCGCGGCTTCGACACCATGGTGGGGGAGCGTGGCATCACGCTCTCGGGCGGCCAGAAGCAGCGCACCGCACTCGCGCGCGCGGTTGCGGTCGATCCAAAGATCCTGATCCTCGACGATGCGCTGTCGGCGGTGGATACCTACACGGAAGAGGAGATCCTGTCGCGTCTGCGCGCGGTCATGCGCCAGCGCACCTCGATCATCGTCGCGCACCGTGTCTCGACCGTGCGCGACGCCGACCGGATCTTCTTGCTGCACGAGGGACGCATCGCCGAGCGCGGCAGCCATTCGGAGCTCGTCGCCCGCAACGGTCTCTACGCGGCGATGTACCGCAAACAGCTGCTCGAAGAGGAGCTCCAGGCCAGTTGAGGCTCAGCGGGCGCGAATGATAGACGACGATGTAGTTGGAAAGGCCTACGACGCGAGATTGATGCGGCGGCTGCTGCACTACCTGCGGCCCTATTCGCCGCAGGCGGCGCTGGCGCTCGCCGCGATCATCGCCAACTCGATGCTGCAGCTGGCGCAGCCCTACCTGATGAAGCTGGCCATCGAC
Organism: Acidobacteriota bacterium; assembly: GCA_046765855.1. Taxonomy (GTDB): domain Bacteria; phylum Acidobacteriota; class Vicinamibacteria; order Vicinamibacterales; family 2-12-FULL-66-21; genus JAICSD01. Next base: position 1,166 of record JBKPSE010000619.1, read on the forward strand.
CGCTACATCCCATCCGGCGATCTCGAGGGGATGGACCGGATCGCGCTCTGGTATCTCCTGATCCTGCTGACGGCGTTCGCGCTCGAATTCACCCAGACCTGGCTGCTGCAGTCGACCGGGCAGTGGATCATGTTCGACATGCGCATGCAGATCTACGCACACCTGCAGCGGCTCGATCTGCGCTTCTACGACCGGAATCCCGTCGGCCGTCTGATGACGCGTGTCACCACCGACGTCGACGTCATCAACGACCTGTTCACGTCCGGTGTGGTGTCCGTCTTCGGCGACGTCTTCACGCTGGCCGGGATCATGATCGTGATGCTGTCGATGAACTGGCGGCTGGCGCTGGTCGCCTTCGCCGTCCTGCCGCTCATCGTCCTGGTCACCCAGTGGTTCCGCCGCAACGTGCGCGAATCGTACCGCACCGTGCGGCGCCTGATCGCGCGCATCAACGCCTACCTGCAGGAGCACATCACCGGCATGCCGACGGTGCAGCTGTTCCGCCGCGAAGCGCGCGCCTACGCGACGTTCGAAGGCATCAACGAAGAGCACCGCAAGGCCAACGTCGACTCGATCTTCTACTACGCGGTGTTCTACCCGGCGATTGAAATCATCGGCGCGCTCGCCTCGGCGCTCACCATCTGGTACGGCGGCGGGTCGGTACTGCAGGGATCGCTGACGCTGGGGTCGCTGGTGGCGTTCCTGCTGTATTCGCAGCGGTTCTTCCGCCCGATTTCGGACATGTCGGAAAAGTTCAACATCCTGCAGGCGGCGATGGCCTCGTCCGAGCGCATCTTCAAACTGCTCGACGAGCCTGTGACGATCGAGTCGCCGGCGCGGAAGGGTTCCTCGCCGCTGGGCGCTCCTTCCTCGACGTTCGAGTGTCGATCTCGAGGGCACATCGTCTTCGACCACGTCTGGTTCGCCTACAACGCCGCCGCGAGCGGCGAGCCGGAGTGGGTCCTGCGCGACGTGTCATTCGACGTCGCGCCTGGGCAGCGGGTGGGCGTCGTCGGCGCGACCGGCGCAGGCAAATCGACGCTGATCAACCTGCTGCTGCGGTTCTACGATGTCTCGCGGGGGCGCATCCTGATCGATGGCGTCGACATCCGCGAGATGGATCTGCACGAACTGCGCGCGCTGTTCAGTCTGGTGCTGCAGGACGTGCATCTGTTCAGCGGCACGATCGCCGACAACATCCGGCTTGGCGCGATGTCGATCAGCGACGCGCAGGTGCAGCAGGCCGCGGCGGCGGTGCATGCCGATCCGTTCGTGTCGAGACTGCCCGGCGGATACGCGGCGGCGGTCGCCGAGCGTGGATCGACGTTGTCGGTCGGGCAGAAGCAGCTGCTCTCGTTCGCGCGCGCGCTCGCCTTCGATCCTCGTATCCTCGTCCTCGACGAGGCGACCTCGAGCGTCGACACCGAGACAGAGATCCTGATTCGCGATGCGCTGCACGTGCTGATGTCGGGGCGCACCACGATCGCCATCGCCCATCGCCTCTCGACCATTCAGGACATGGACAAGATCCTCGTGCTGCACAAGGGCTCTCTGCGCGAGGCGGGCACGCACCAGCAGCTGCTCGCGCAGCGCGGCATTTATTTCAAGCTGTATCAGTTACAGTACGACGATACGAAGGAGGCGACGACGGACACGAAGGAAACGAAGGACACGAAGGACACGAAGGAGCTTTTGGGTACCCAGAACCTGCAATGATTGCGCGCGGGCGACATTCTGGTTTCCGCGCTCCTGCTTGAACAACCGAGTACGGTTTAGAAGATTTTCAGAGAATTCAGTTGCGCCCAGTTTTGCATCGTCTTCCCGCATGCTGGTTGACGACGGCACCGACGGATTGTCGGGAAAGGCGATTGGAATTGCGATCGCGATTCACAGGAAGTTCGGCCCTGGACTTGCGGAGAGCGCCTGTCTGCGCGTGTACGTCCACGACTTGCGTGCAGCCGGTTGCCGCGTTGAATGTCAGCCGCGGGTGCCGCTGCTGCACGAAGATCTGACCATCGACAATGCCTATCGCCCCGACATCATCATCGATCGCCGTCTGGTGATCGAATTGAAGGCGGTAGGCGTGTTGTTACCTGTTCATCGCCAGCAGTTGCGGACGTACATGCGGCTGACCGGCATAAAGGTAGGCCTGTTGATCAACTTCAACGTGCCCGTCCTGCGGCAGGGCATCAAGCGAATTCTTCTCCACAACCGTGACGAATAAATCTCCCTTCGTGTCCTTCGCCCCCTTCGTGTCCTTCGCCCCTTGGTGTCCTTCGCTATCTGATCTCGATGGGCCGTGACGGCAGCGGCCCGGCCGGTTCGGTGGACCTGGCGGCTTCGCGCTGGCGGAACAGGCGCTCGATGAGCGTCGGCGTACTCGCTTTGGGGTTCCATCCGAGGCGCAGCACGTTGACGGCGATGTCGCGGCGTCCCAGCTGCAGCGCCTCGTTGCAGCTCCACATGTAAATGTCGATGTGGCGGCCCTGGACCGCGGGGCCGGTGTCCATGATGGTGTAGATCCCGTTGTAGCGTTCGCCGAGCTTGTACACCTGGATCACCGAGCCGACCGGCAGCAGCTCCGGGTCGGCGGCGGCGATTCCGGTTCGCACGTTCACTCCGGATGCCGTCGTGGTGCCCTTGCAATAGGCCGTCGCCGTGAACTTCAGGTTGGTGCCCCTCGACGGCAGCGGCAGTTCGTCCGGATTCACTTCCTGGGCACTCCCCGGAACGGAGATGTAGCGGAAGTCCATGACCTTGGTTTCGTACATCAGTACGAACCCCGCCGCGACCGCGGCCGTCGCCGTGAGCTTTCGTCCGAGCGAGCGGGAAATCGAAATCATCATGGCTGACGGGCCAGAACCGCAGGGCTGGCCACCCATCCACTATAGGGGGACGGCAGACTTCAGTCAAAGGCCCAAATCCGCTCTCTAACAGGACTGTAACTTACTGATTCTGCTTGGTTTCGCTCGCATGCTCGAGGTGGCGCCGGTGGGCCACGATCATCGCCAACGCGGCGCGGTAGGCGATTGCCGCGAGCAAAATCGCGCCCAAGGTCGAGCCCAGGCCGTAAGCCCAGAGCAGCGGCGTCAGGGTGTGGGCCAGGTGGCGGAAGTCGGCCCAGGACGCATCGGCAAAGGCGGACGACAACTCGTTGAGCAGGCCGGGGGGGATCTTGACTCGCAGGATCGCCGCCCCGACGACCGTCGTCAGGGTGTAGTAGGCAGGAAGGATCCAGGGAAGATTCGAGTACACGCCGAGCAGCACCGCGACCCGGTTCAGATTCAGGGCAAAGGCGAACCCCAGGCCGAGCAGCGTGTGCAGCCCCAGGAACGGCGAAAAGCCGAAGAACACGCCGAGCGCGTAAGCGGCTGCGGTCCGCTCCGGCGTGTCGTGGGTATGGAGCAGCTGATCCAGCCAGCGGCGCATGCGTGGGGATGGCTGCATGGCTAGAAATGGACGAACCCGGGCGGCAGCGGTTCCGCCCTTCCGTCGTGCCGCAGGGCGAGCTCCTTGCCCGCTGTCATGAGGCCGATCCGCGTCAGAGGAATGCCGCGCGCCTGACGGACGACCGTTCTCAGCCGCCCGCGCGCCCGGCGCGGTACGGTGAACAACAGTTCGTAGTCGTCGCCGCCCGCCGTGGCGGCCTGGATTGGATCGACGCCGGCGCGCGCGAACCAGGCGCGCGCGGCGGCGGGAATCGGCAGCGCTGAGGCATCGAGCTCGGCGCCGAGACCCGAAGCCTGCGCGACCTGACGGACGGCATCGGCCAGGCCGTCGCTGAGGTCCATGCATGCGCTCGCGGCGCGATTGCGCCCGAGCAGCGCGCCGATGCGCACGCGCGGCTCCGGCCGGCGATGCCGATTGGCGCATGCTTCGATGCCGTCAATCGGCACCCCGCCCGATTCGCGCAGCCAGCCGAGGCCGGCGGCCGCGGCGCCAACTTCCCCCGTGACGTAGAGCTCATCTCCTGGCTGCGCGCCGCCGCGCGTGAGCACATGACGCCGGCGGGCGAAGCCGGTCACGGTGACGTCGAGGAAGAGCGCGCTGGGAGAGCGCGTGATGTTGCCGCCGGCGAGTGTGACGCGCGCGTCGCGCGCCAGCGCGAGGAATCCGTCGATCAACTGATCGAAGTCTTCGTCGGACAAATCGTCCGGCAGGCCGAGTGAGAGGAGCGCCAGCCGCGGCGTGCCCCCCATCGCGGCGATGTCAGACAGATTGACCGCCAGCGACTTCCAGCCGATGTCGCGCGGGGTGCTGAAGCGGCGATCGAAGTGGACGCGTTCGACGACCGCGTCGGTGGTGAGGATCTCGAGCGCGCCGCGCGCCGGCTCCGCCACCGCCGCATCGTCGCCGACGCCGACGGCCAGCCATCCGGGGTTCTCTGGCAGGCGCGCGCGGATCGCGGCGATGAGATCGCGCTCACCTCGCGTATTCGACCGCCCGGGTTTCACGGATGACGGTGACCTTGATCTGTCCCGGATACTCGAGCTCGGTCTCGATGCGCTTGGCGATGTCCTTCGACAGCCAGACGGTCGCTTCGTCCGACACGCGGTCGCTCTCGACGACGATGCGGATTTCACGTCCGGCCTGGAGCGCGAAGGCTTTCGACACGCCTTCGAACGAATCGGCGATGCTTTCCAGCTTCTCGAGCCGCTTGACGTACGACTCGAGGATGTCGCGACGGGCGCCGGGCCGGGCCGCGGAAATCGCGTCCGCCGCCTGGACGATCATAGCTTCGAGCGACGGCCAGTCGATGTCCATGTGATGCGCGGCAACCGCCTGCAGCACCGGCTCGCTTTCGCCGTGTTTGCGCAGGAAGTCGAGCCCGAGCTCGAGGTGCGTCCCCTGCAGGTCGCGATCGATCGCTTTGCCGATGTCGTGCAGGAAGGCGGCGCGGGCGGCGACGTGGCCGTTGAGACCGAGCTCCTTTGCCATGATCCCGGCGAGGAAGGCGACTTCGCGGGAGTGATTGAGCACGTTCTGGCCGTAGCTGGTGCGGAACTTCAGCCGGCCCATCAGGCGCAGCACTTCGGGATGGAGATCGTAGAGACCCAGCTCGAACGCGGCCGCTTCCCCTTCCTTGCGGACGCTCTCTTCGATCTCCGTCTTCACCTTTTCGACCACTTCCTCGATGCGCGCGGGATGGATGCGGCCGTCGGCGATGAGCCGCGCGATCGCCTGGCGCGCGATCTCGCGGCGGAACGGATCGAAGGACGAGAGGATGATGGCGCCCGGCGTGTCGTCGACGATCAGCTCGACGCCGGTGGCCTGCTCGAGCGCGCGGATATTGCGTCCTTCGCGGCCGATGATCCGCCCCTTCATGTCGTCGCTGGGCAGGTCGAGCACCGAGACGGTGGTTTCAATCGCGTGATCGGCGGCGCTGCGCTGGATGGCATCGGCGATGATCTGCTGGGCGCGCTGCGCGGCGCTCTCGCGCGCTTCGTTCTCGAGCCGTTTCACCAGGTTGGCCGCGTCGCGACGTGCGTCTGCTTCGATTTGCTTGAGCAGCAGATCGCGCGCATCCTCGGCGGTGAGGCTGGCGACGCGCTGCAGTTCTCGCTGGTGCTCCGCCAGCAGCTGCTCGCTGCGCGCCGCTGCCGCTTCCGTGCGCTTCTGCAGATCGGCAAGCGCCGCGTCACGGGCGCGCAAGTCGCGCTCGAGCTGTTCGGTGCCGGTAATCCGATCGGCGAGGGCGCGGGTGCGGTCGGCCAGCGCCTGCTCGAGGCCGACGATTTCCTGCTGGCGCGCGCGCGCCTGGCGTTCGGCTTCGGAGAGCAGAGCGTGCGTTTTCTCGCGCGCTTCGAGCTGCGCTTCTTTCTTGAGGGATTCGGCTTCGCGCGCCGCCTGCTGGTGGAGCTGGCGGACGTGCTCTTCGGCGCGGCCGATGGTCTCTGCGGCCACGCGCTTGCGGCTGGCAACCCACCAGATCAGGGCCCCGATGCCCGCGATATCGGCGACCGCCGATACCCCCAGGGTCAGGTACACGGCGGTAGGGCTCATCGTACCTTCTTCTATCTGTTAACGGCGCGGCGCCTGGTGGAGGAAAAAGACCCCGCTTTGCCGTGTGGGGAGGTCGTTTGAACCTGGATTAACCAGGTGGAACCGCTGTATCTCGCCGCACGTCAGGCTTCCTCTCGCAGAGGCATGCACACGGCGCGGCGCCGCGATTCGCTTAGATGGAGCATTGGCTCAAAGCGAGCCTCCATGAACCATCACGAGCAAAGCAGGGAGCTCGAAAAACTCCAGGAAGGATCTTAGTGTGAACCGGCTGCCCGGGCAAGCGGTTCCGGCGCGAGCGCCAGATCGAGCAGCCGTTCCAGCTCGCGGGCCCGCGCGCTCACGTCGTTGCACTGCGCGCTGCCTTCCTCGCGGGCGCGAAAGCACTCGTCGGCGATGTTCAGCGCGGCGAGCACCGCGATTTTCAGCGTATCCCCCGCGGGTGATTCACGCGCCGCGAGCTGCATCTTGTGCTCGACGTAGGCGGCGAGATCGGCGACGTAAGCAGGATCGAGATGGCTGCGAATCGGGTATTTCATCCCGTTGATCTCGACGCTGACGAGGCGACCTTCGTCTTTGGGCATCCGCCTAGAGATTCAGCGCTTCAATCTGCTTGAGCATGTCGTCGACGCGGCCGCGGATCTGTTCGCGTTCCTGGCGCATGGCGGCGAGCTCGCTGCCCACCCCTTCCGCCTCCGCGATTCGCGCGCGCGCGCCGTCGAGCTCGGCCCGCAGCCGCGCGTTCTCGTCCGCGGCCCGGGCGTACTCGGCGCGCGTGCGATCGAGAACCGTGACCAGCTGTTTGAGCTTCTGCTCGAGGCGATCGATGGCCTCGAAATCGACTGCGGGAGTCGCTACCGCCGCTTTTGCCATCCAGTACTCCTATCGTCGTGTCGCGCCGTGTGCGCTCGCGAGCGCCGCGACCACCGCATCCATCGCGTGGTCGACCTCGGCGTCCGTCAGCGTGCGCTCCGGCGACCGGAACGTAAGACGCAGTGAGAGACTGACGCGTCCCTCGGGAATCCCTTTGCCGCGGTAGCGATCGAATTCGCTGACCTGCACCAGCGTCGCCGGTGCCGACGAGCGGATAGTGCCACGAACCGCCGCCGCAGGCAAGGCAGCGTCGACGAGCACGGAGAGATCGCGGACGACCGTGGGGAAGCGCGGCAGCGATTCGGCGCGCAGCTCGTCGCCCGGCTCGATAGCCGGCAGCGCATCCGCGTCGAGCTCGAACGCGTAAACCGGCTCGCCCGCGGGCAGGCCGCGCGCGTCGAGGATCTGCGGCGCAATCTGTCCGAGCACTCCAACCTTCCGTCTGGGCGCGGCGGCTATCGCATCGTTCGCGCCTTGCCGCCTCGGTCGGAACGCTACAGA
>JBKPSE010000620.1:0-9833 GCA_046765855.1 Acidobacteriota bacterium
GAGCAGGCCGATGCGGAGAATGATCGGGACCTTCAATGCGACGCTCCCGTCCCCGCTCCGCGGTCGAAATCAGGCTTGTCGTGCAGGCTCGCGAGCCAGAACACGAAGCCGATGAGCAGGAAGAACATGAGCACCGTCACCGAGACGACCTTGGTCGCGAATCCGAGCGTCGGCGTGAACGCGTCAGCCGAGCGGTCGCGAATGACGCCGTAGACGTGCCAGTGCTGGCGGAGGCCGGAGCGCACGTAGCCCATCAGCCCCATCAGCCAGGTGAAGGTGACGGCGATGAAGATCAGCACATACTGCGAGACCGGCGGAATCCGTCCCCAGCGCACTTCGCCCGTCTTCCTCGGCGCGCGGAAGAGGAAGACGTCAATCACGGTAATCGACACCATCGCGAGCAGGACCGACAGCACCTGCGGCACCGACAGCTTGATCCGGACCGTCGCCTCGACGAAGTAGCCGTAGACGCCGAGGAAGATGACGATGATCGCGGCGATCGCGAAGATCGTGAGCTGTGCTGCGTGCCCCGCCTTCGCCCAGCGCACCGTCGCGGTCTTGCCCGTGCGCCGGTAGAGCAGAAAGCTCATGAACGTCGTGAGGATCAGGATGTTGACCGCGGTGTTCTTCGCCGACATGACCCCGAGGAATCCCAGCACCGGATGCGCCGATCCGCCCATCGCCCGGATCTCGGAGACCGTCGCGATGATCGACCGCGGTGTCGCCCAGACCATGAAGCAGAGCACGATCGCGGCCAGCAGGAACTTGACGAACCGTTGAAACGGCTGCGCCCCTTCGACTCGCCCCATGCCCAGCCAGAGGTAGTAATTGGCGCCCAGGAACAGGTTGCCGATGAGGACCGCCTGGATGATGAACAGCCACGAAAACGCCCCGCCCATCATCGTCAAACCGAGCGTCTGCGAGTAGGCGTAGATCTCTTTCGCGAGCCAGTAACCGGCGAAGGGCAGGGGCAGGAAGGCACTGATCGCCACCATGTTGCCGATGTAGCCCATCCAGTCGTAGTGCGCGCGCTCCTCGTCGCTTTCCGCGTGCAGGAACTTGAAGGCCGCGTAGGCGGCTGCGACCGATCCGCCGAACGCGACGTTGGCGATCACACGATGGACGTTGATCGGCATCCACGTGTAGTTGTAGATCGCGTCCGTCAGCGAGATGAGCGCGCCGCTGGTGGACACGCCCTTCGGCGACATCATGAACGTCAGCCACGAATTGGCGATCAACATGATGCCCGTGCCGACGAGGTTGAGGCCGAGGCCGAGTCCGAGGTGCACGAGCGGATGGAACTTTCCCCAGCCGTAGTAATAGGTGTAGAGGAAGAACGCCTCCGCGAAGAACAGCAGCACGTAGGGCAGGAACGTCGGCGAAAACACGCTCATCAGGTAGTTGGTGAACTTCGGATACAGGATGATGAGCATGAACGTCAGGATCGCGCCGAAGGTGGCGGTGATCGAGAACGACACCGACAGCAGCTTCGTGAATTCGTGCGCCAGCCGGTCGTAGCGCAGGTCGCCGGTCTTGTAGCCGATCGCCTCGACGATGAACGCGAAGATGGGCACGGCGAGAACGAACGCGGCGAACAGCAGGTGCAGTTGCGCCGCCATCCAGATGGCGACGCGGCTGCCGACGAGCGGAAACGGCCGGTACTCCGCTTCCTGGTACGGCTTGTCCTGCGCCTTCTTCGTTTCGGCGGCGGCCTCGTCCGCCTTGCCCGCGGCACGCGGTGTTTGATCCACGCTCGCGGCCGGCGCCCGGTACGCGTCCCGGTACTCGCTCTTCATGAGCGACGACGCCATCTTGACGGTCGCCCCGAACATCGCAAGGCCGAGAACCGGACCCAGGATGATGAGCAGCTTGCGGTTCTTCATTTGGCCGCCGTGCCCTTGCCCGCCGCGGCGCCGGCGGAGGCGGGAGCCTCCGTCGCGGTTGCCTGCCGCTTGCGTTCGAGTTGCCGCACGTAGGCGACGATCGCCCACCGGTCCGCTGGCGGGATCGGCCAGCGGTAGCCCGACATCAGGCCGAAGCCGTTCGTGATGACGTCGAAGATCTGTCCGTCGGGGTACTTCAGGATCTTCTCCTGGTGAAACGACGCTGTGGGTACGTTGCCGCGCTGGAACAGGATGCCCTTGCCCTCGCCGCGAGCATCGTGGCACGGCGCGCAATAAATCGCATACCGTTGGCGGCCGCGTTCGACGACCGCCTCGTTCACCGGCACCGGGTTGGCCGCGACGAACTGGCCGTCGGCCCCCTTGCCGGTGAAGAAGGCGGCGTCCTCTTTCAGTCCGCCGATCGGGATCGTGCCCGGCACCGGCTGGCGCATGGATGAACCATCGTAGAAGAACGCGCTGGCGGTCTGCGCAAGCACCTTCGGCTGATCGTCCATGCTCGGATTGGGATGGATCGGCGGCCGGCTCGACGTGCAGCCGCGCGCGCATCCGGTCAGGCCGACGGCGAGCGTCACAACGAGCGCGCGGACAGTACGGGCCGTCATGCCTTCAGATCCGGGTTCGGGTTGCGCACCTTGGACAAATAGGTCGTCCGCGGCTTGGTGTTCAGCTCGTCGAGCAGCGAGTAATTGCGCGGTTCGGCTTTGGCCTTCACCACGCGGCTCGCCGGATCGCGAAGATCACCAAACTCGATGGCCGACGCGGGGCAGGCCTGCTGGCACGCCGTCTTGATGTCGCCGTCCGTGAGCGCCCGCCCTGCGAGCTTCGCGTCGATCTTCCCGCGGTTGATCCGCTGCGTGCAGTAGGTGCACTTCTCCATGACGCCGCGCGCGCGAACCGTGACGTCCGGGTTCATCGCGAGCTTGAGGATGTCGGGCGTGTCCTTGGTGAAGTTGAAGAAGTTGAAGCGGCGCACCTTGTAAGGGCAGTTGTTCGAGCAGTAGCGAGTCCCGATGCACCGGTTATAGACCATCACGTTGAGGCCCTGCGCGTCGTGCACGGTCGCCGCCACCGGGCAGACCTGCTCGCACGGAGCGTCCTCGCAGTGCATGCAGGGAACTGGCTGGAACACCAGCTCGGGCGCCGCGTCCGGCGCACCGGAGAAGTAGCGGTCCACGCGGATCCAGTGCATCTCGCGTCCCTTCGCCACCTGGACCTTGCCGACCACCGGCACGTTGTTCTCACTCTGGCAGGCCGTCACGCAGGCATTGCAGCCGATGCACGCGTTCAGGTCGATCGTCATCCCCCACTGGTGGCCCTGGTCGTAGGCGTGTGGTTTCCACAGGGAGAAATGCGGCGGTTCCTCTTCGAAGACGCCGTGCGCGCCGGGCTTCTGCTCGGCCTTGGCGTGTCCCGCCTCCGATTGCAACTCGGCTAGGGTCGACTCGCGTACGATCGGCCGGCCCTCCATGCTGCCGTGGTTCTGCGTCGCCGACAGGGGGTAGGTGCGTCCGAGGTTCGTGACCTTGATGCCGCCGTCGAAGCCCGGCGCCCGCGCGCTCCGGAGTCTGAACGCGTCGAAGCCGACGCCGTTGCCGATGCGGCCCGCCTTCGAACGGCCGTAGCCGAGGGTGACGGCGACGACGCCGTCCGCCATACCGGGCAGAATCCAGACGGGAAGGTCGAGCGAGCGGCCCGCGTAGTCGATGCGGATCATTTGTTCGCTCGCGAGCCCCAGCGTCTCGGCCGTCTTCGGGCTGACGAGGGCCGGGTTGTCCCACGTCAGCTTGGTGAGCGGATCCGGCAGCTCCTGCAGCCAGCCGTCGTTGGCGAATCGACCGTCATGCAGCGAGGGCGATGGCAGGAAGACGATTTCCGGGTCGGTTGTCGCCGCGCCGCCCGCCTTGGCGGAGGCTTCGGCGAGGCGTGCGAGCGCCGCAAAGGCCTCCGATGCGGTCTGGGGAGCGACCTCGGTCAGCTCGCTGCCGGCCAGCAGGCCGTCATGCAGCACGCGGTTCCATCTGGTCCCGAGCTCGTTCTCGCCGAGGAGCGGTTTCCACGTGTCCCGCACGATGTCGTAGCCGGGGCGATCCGCGTCTGCCGCGATGAGTCCCAGCACTTCCACAGGAGAGCGTCCGCCGAACAGCGGCAGGATGAGCGGCTGGACGACGCTGAGCGTGCCACCGACGGCGCGCACGTCTCCCCATGACTCGAGGAAATGCGCGCGCGGGATATGCCACGCCGCGGTGGCGGACGTTTCGTCGACGTTGTGCCCGAGCGCAATCGTGTTCGGCACCTTCTTCATCGCCGCTGCAAAGTCGAGATCGGCCGGAGCGTCGAACACCGGGTTGCCGCCGAGCACGACGAGCGTCTGGACGGTTCCCGCCTTCATCGCGGTCACGAGCGAGACCAGCGAGCTGAGGCTGGGCAGCGCCGCGTCCTTCGTTTCGAAGTAGCTGACCGTCTTGCCCGTGTTGCCGAGATGCGAGTTCAGCGCGCACACGGCCGCATGAACCGCCGCGGGTTGACGGTCGCCGGCCACGATGAGGCTCGAGCCCCGGTTCGCCAGCAGGTCCTTGGCCACGGAGTCGATCCAGCGGGCGTCGACACCAGCCACGCCACCCGCCGGGCTGATGGCGGACGGCGCCCCCAGACGGGCGGCGAGTGTGGCGAGGAACGCTGCAACCTGACGGCTCTGGACGCGGAAGCGGTGATCGGCCATCGCGCCGGTCAGGGAGTACACGCCTTCGACCGCGTAGAGGCGATTCATCACGCCGCCGGAGGCCCCGGCGCGCCGGCCGGCAGCAAAGCCTCGCGCGTGACGCACCATCTCCGGGTCTGTCAACAGCGGGTCGGCGTCGAGCGCGAGAATCACCGCGGCGCGATCGAAGCGGAGCAGAAGATCGACGTCGCGACCGGCGGCGGATCGAAGTCCCGCGAGCCGGTTTTCGTCACTGACCGCGTCGTAGGTCGCCCACTGCGCCTTCGGGTAGCGCGCGCGGAATTCCGCGGCCAGTCGCGCCAGGGTGGGGGAGGAGAAGGAGTCGGAGAGGATCGCAAGTCCGGCGCCGCCGTCCGCGGCGTGCGCCTTGGACAGCTGACCCCACGCCGTGACGAAGTCCGCCCACGATTTCGCGGCTCCCTGGAAGGTGATCGACTGCGAACGGTCGGGATCGTAGAGCCCGAGCACGGACGCCTGTACGATCGAGTTCGACGCGCCCAGGGTCGAGGGGTGTGCAGGGTTGCCCTCGATCTTCGTCGGCCGTCCCTCGTGGCTTTCGACGATCAAGCCGTAGGCGCTCCGCCGGAACGGCATGGTCGTGGCGTAGCGGAGAGGAACGCCGGGAAGCACCTCCTCCGGCGCCGTGACGTAAGGGACGATCTCTTCGACGGGGCGCCGCACGCATCCTGTCAGCCCCGCGAGCGACATCGAGGCCCCGAGCAGCATGATCATGTCGCGCCGGCTGATCCCGTCGGGAAGCTCCGAGGGCCCTTCTTCCAGGAACTCCCGGTCGCGCGCCGCGCGGAATTCCGGGCGGTCCTCGATCTCCGCGAGACTGCGCCAGTAGGTGCGGCTCACCGGTGACACCCCGAACAATCGGTCGGCGGGCTGACCGGCCGCGTGCGATCGAGCTCCGCGATCAGGAGCTGGCGATCTCGCGGCGGCGTCCACTTCATGTTGGTGACTTCGGAAACGGGCCGGCGGTTGGGACCGGGGTTGCGGTGGCAGTCGAGGCACCAGCTCATGCTGAGCGGCGTCATCTGCGTAACCGTCTCCATTTCGTCGATGCGCCCATGGCAGGTGACGCAGCCGACGCCGGCGACGACATGTGACCCGTGGGTGAAATAGGCGAAGTCGGGAAGCTTGTGGACGCGAATCCACCGCATCGGCCGGCCGCTCTGCGCGCTCTCACGAATTGGTGCCAGCGCCTCGCTGTCCTTCTTCACCAGGGCGTGGCAGTTCATGCACGTACGCGTCGGTGGCACGTTGGCGACGGGGGAGATCTCCACCGAGGCGTGACAGTATCGGCAATCCAGACCGAGCTCACCGACGTGGAGCTTGTGGCTATAGGGGACGGGCTGAACCGGCCGGTAGCCGACGTCCGTGTACCACGGAGAAAAGAAGTACCAGACACCCGCGACCGCAGCCGCCGGACCAAGACTGCCGGCGAGAGCGGCGACGAGCGGAAGCTTATTCCACCAGGGTGGGAATATCTGGGCCAATGACTAGGACTCCGGGGCACTGCGGGAGATATGCCCCGGCCGTGAGTCCGCGAAGGAAGTTTGATTCCGCATCCTCGCCCCAAAGAAAGGTTTTTCGCAGGGGAACGGTCGGAGTCCGGGTCGATTGCGGCGCCATCTTAAGCACAGTCTCGAACGACGGTCAAGCGCATCGTAAGATCGGAATCTCGAGGAAACCGATCGATGAAGTCGAAACAGCGCAAGTCCGGCGACAGCCCGCGCTTCGCGCAGCCGGCCACGTTCATGCGGCTGCCGTATCAGACCGATCTGACCGGCGTCGACCTCGCCATACTCGGCGTGCCGTTCGACAGTGGCACGTCATATCGGCCGGGCGCTCGGCTGGGACCCCGTGAGATCCGCGCCCAGTCATCGCTGATCCGGCCGTACTCGTATTTCCTGAAGACTTCCCCCTTCGAGACGCTGGCGATCGTCGACGCCGGAGATGTCGATGCGCCGCCCGTCGGGATCGAGCCCGCGTACGCGGCGATCGAGGCGGCGCTGACGCGGATCCTCGACGCGGGTGCGACGCCGCTCATCGTCGGCGGCGATCACTCGATTTCGCTTCCGTGCCTGCGTGCAGCGGCGAAGAAGCACGGCCGGCTGGCACTCGTGCAGTTCGACGCGCACATCGACACCTGGGGCGATTACTTCGGGGGCAAGTACTTCCACGGATCGCCATTCCGCCGCGCCATCGAGGAGGAACTGATCGCGCCCGCGCAGTACGTTCAGGTTGGCATCCGCGGCCCGATGTACGGTGAAGACGAGGACTTCGCGTTCCAGCGCGACTTCGGCGTCACCACGATCGACATCGGTATGGTCAAGCGCGACACCGTCATCGCGACGATGACGCGCGTCCGCGAGATCGTCGGCTCGCGCGCGGTCTATGTCACGTTCGACATCGACTCGGTCGATCCCGCCTTCGCGCCTGGCACCGGCACACCGGAGGTCGGCGGCCTCACCAGCTACGAAGCGCAGGAGCTGGTGCGTGGCCTGGCCGGTCTCAACGTCGTCGCATGCGACATCGTTGAAGTCGCGCCCCCGTTCGACGGTCCGGGCCAGATTACGTCGCTGCTCGCCGCGAACCTGATGTTCGAGCTGTTGTGTGTGATCGCGAAGAGGTCTTAGCAGAGGAATGCGCGGACAACGCGGACGCGCGTGTTTGATCTGTTCATCTGTATGTATCTGTGGCTTAGGATCACAGTCATGAAACGAATCGTCATGGCCGTTGCGGCGGTGTTGATCTCGTCTGCGGCGCCACGGGCGCAGCAGAACGCGCAACCGGTCGTGTACAAGGTGTCGTTCGCCTCAGCGGCGCATCATGTCGCGGACGTCGAGGTCACGTTCAGCGGCGTGCGTGACGGCACACTCGAAGCGCGCATGAGCCGGTCGTCACCGGGACGCTACGCGGTGCACGAGTTCGCCAAGAACGTCTACGACGTGCACGCGTTCGACGGCAAAGGGAAGGAGCTCGTCGCCGCGCGCCCGAATCCCTATGAGTGGGACGTCAGCGGCCACGACGGGACAGTCCGCATCACCTACAAGGTGTTCGGCGACCTGGTCGACGGGACCTACCTCGCCGTCGATCCGACGCACGCGCACATGAACATGCCGGCGACACTGATGTGGGCGCGACGGCTCGACGATCGTCCGGTGCGCGTGACGTTCACGCCGCCCGCTGACTCGGGCTGGAAGCCGGCGACTCAGCTCTTTCCCACGTCCGATCCGTGGACGTTCACCGCGCCGAACCTGCAGTATCTGTTCGACAGCCCCACCGAGCTGAGCGCGTATCGGCTGCGCGAATTCACGGTGAGGAATCCCGACGGCAAGGCGTTCGCGATCCGCGCCGCCGTTCACGCCGAGGCATCCGATCAGGACGTCGACGCCTATGCCGCGGGGGTGGAAAAGATCGTGAAGGAAGCGGTGACCGTGTTCGGCGAATATCCGCAGTACGACACCGGCACCTACACCTTTCTCGCCGATTACCTGCCGACCAACGGCGGCGACGGCATGGAGCATCGCAACAGCACCGTCGTCACCGGCCGCGGCAACGTCCGCAACGCGCTCGGCACCGCGTCGCACGAATTCTTCCACTGCTGGAACGTCGAGCGGATCCGGCCGCAAGGGCTCGAGCCCTTCAACTTCGAAGAGGCCAACCTCACCGACTCGCTGTGGGTCGCCGAGGGGTTCACGCAGTACTACGGTCCACTGATTATGGGACGGGCGGGCCTCACCGACGTGAAGCGGACGGTGTCGGGCATGGGCAACGTCGCCGACGAGGTCATTACGAGCGCCGCTGCGCGCCAGTACCGCTCGCCAGTGGAAATGAGCCACATGGCGCCGTTCGTCGATGCGGCGCGGTCGATCGATCCGACGAATTTCAACATCACGTTCATTTCCTACTACACCTACGGCGCGGCAATCGGACTTGGTCTCGATCTATCGCTGCGCGACAAGACCGACGGCAGGATCACGCTCGACGACTTCATGCGGGCGATGTGGCGAGTGCACGGCAAACCCGGCGGTCCGCAGCCGGGTCTGGTTGCGAAACCCTACTCGTTGAGCGACATCCGCGATCGACTCGCCGAGGTCAGCGGCGATCGGGCGTGGGCTGAAAACTTCTTCACGCGCTACATGATCGGGCATGAGGTGGTCGACTACGCCCGGCTCCTCCAGCGCGCCGGCGTCGTCCTGCGCCCGCGCAACCCTGGCCGCGGCTGGGCCGGCGATTTGCGCGCGTCGCAAGCCGATCCCACGCGCCTCGCCGACCTGCAGTCGCCCGGCACGCCGCTCTACGACGCCGGCATCGATCAAAGCGATCAGATCACCGAGATCGACGGCAAGGCTGTGGCCACCGTCCAGGAAGCTGTTCAGGCCTTTGCCTCGCACAAACCCGGCGACACCGTATCCGTGTCCTTCAAGCGCCGCAGCGGCACGACGCACACGGCCAAGCTCACGGTGAAACCAGATCCCTCGGTCGAGGCCGTGCTGCTCGAAGACACCGGCGCCACACCGACGGCGCAACAAAAGGCGTTTCGCGCCGCGTGGCTCGGGTCGAAACAGCGATAGCGCGTGGTGCGCGGCACCATCAGCACCATGCGGCACCACGACGAGCACCTTAGCACCACGAGCACCCTTAGCACCCTTAGCACGGCACCCTCAGCACCTTTGCGCACCCTTAGCACCAGCACCCCTAGCACCCTTCCGCACCGTTAGCACCTTCAGCACGACGCGTGTCAGGATCCCTCCCATGTACGACGTGATCATCGTCGGCGCCGGCCCCGCGGGCCTCAGCGCCGCGCTCATCCTCGGCCGCAGCCGCCGCCGCGTGCTCGTCTGCGACACCGGCAATCCGCGCAACGCCGCCTCGCGGGCGATGCACGGCTACCTCACGCGCGACGGCATACCTCCGCGCGAATTCCTGCGCATCGCGCGCGAGCAGTTGACCCGGTACGACACCATCGAGCTGCGCGACGTCGAGGTCACGCGAGCCGAGTGCGTCGACAAGCGCTTTCACGTCACGCTGGCCGATGCCACGCGTCTGAGCGCGCGCAAACTCCTGATTGCCACCGGCGTCGTCGACAACCTTCCGGACATCCCTGGATTCGCCGAGCTCTACGGCATCTCGGTGTTTCACTGCCCCTATTGCGACGGCTGGGAGGTGCGCGATCGGCCGCTCGCCATCTACGGACG
>JBKPSE010000621.1:0-6030 GCA_046765855.1 Acidobacteriota bacterium
GGGCGAGGGAGCAGCGTTCCAGGGACGCGGCGGATCCAATGCGCCTCCCACCGGACGCGGCGGCGGTCAGCCGCGCGAGTGGTATCGAGGGCTCCCGATCCCGCCGGACGCGGTCGCCAACTTCTCGCGGCGCAACAACACCAACTACATGGAGACCGGCGTGCTGTCCGGTCTGCAGCTCACGGCGATGTTTCCCAATCTCGTCGTCGACAACTTCTACCGCAAGACGCAGAACTCGATTAACGCCGGCACCACCGAGGCCCCTTACGGCTACGTCATTCCCGCCGGCGCCAAAGACATGACGCGGGCGGCGACGCTGGTCAACATCCTGCGCGCGCAGCGGATCGAGATCGGCACGGCGAACGGCGAAGTGAAGATCGGCGACCAGACGTTTCCGGCGGGCTCGTACATCATCAAGCGCGACCAGCCGTACGGCCGCCTCGCCAAGAATCTGCTCGAGCGCCAGAGCTATCCGGATCCGAACCTCACCACCTACGACGACAGCGGCTGGACGATGGGCCTGGCGATGGGCGTCGAGGTGAAGGAAATCAAGGACAAGGCGATTCTCGGCGTCGCCGTGACCCCGGTGAAGGAAGCGATCGTCAAGGGCAAGGTCACCGGCGCTGGCAGCGCCGGCGTCGCGGTGGCGCACTACGGGTCCACCAACATGATTGCGTTCCGCTACAAGCTGAAGAACGTCCCGATGAAGATCGCTGAGAAGAGCTTCACGGCCGAAGGCGTTGAATTCCCCGCGGGGTCTTTCGTTGTCGCCGCCGGAGCGGACATGAATGCAGTGAAAGCCGCGGTCGAACAGCTGGGACTTACCGCAGCGGCGCTGTCATCGGTTCCGGCGGTCGCCATGCACGACGCGGATGTGCCGCGCGTGGCCATCTTGTCCTCGTGGAACAGCACGCAGGAGATCGGCTGGTACCGTCATGCCTTCGATCAGTTCGGCATCCCCTTCGATCTGATCTTCAAGGAGCGCGTCCGGCAGGGGAACCTCCGCGCCGCCTATGACGTCATCCTGATGCCGACGCAGGCAGGCAATCGCGCCGCGGTGTTCGCGCCGCCCGCCGCGCGCCCCGTGCCCTACGTCAAGACCGAGAAATTCAAGTTCCTCGGCGACTATGGATCCTCCCCCGACATCACCGGAGGCATGGGCGGCGAAGGCGCCGACGCGCTCGCCAAGTTCCTCGACGGCGGCGGCACGCTCATCTGTACCAGCCAGGCGGTGCAGTTCCCGACCGAGTTCGGCCTCGCGCGCACCGTCAGTGCGAACGAATCGACGTCGAGCGCTTTCTATGCCCCGCGGCCGTTGATCAACGCCGAGATCGTCAAGACCGATCATCCTGTGTTCTACGGCTACAGCGAGAAGATCATTCCGGTGAAGTACCTGGGCGGTCCGCTGATGTCGGTGGGACAGCCGGATCAGAGCGCGGTGCTCGCGCGCTATCCGGGCGGCGAGTCGAACGTGCTCAGCGGGCTGATGCGCGGCGCGGACGAAATCGCGGGACGGCCGTTCGCGATCGACGTGGCCGGGGGTTATACCGGCAAAGGGCGAGTCGTGCTCTTCTCGAACAACCCGATCTACCGCTGGCAGAACCATGCCGAATTCAACATGGTTTTCAACGCCATGTTGAACTGGAACGATCTGGCCGCGGCGCAGAACTCGCCCTCCCGGACGACCAGCACCCCTGGGGGACGGCAGCCAAGCGCCGCCAGCCCATCAGTGCGATAATCGAATAGAGCCCTTCATGCTCTATCGCCGATACGCGGTCCTGGCTGCCGCTCTCGCGTCGACCATGCTTCTGACGACGTGCAGCGGCGGCAATCCTTCAGGACCGTCGGGCGGCGGCGACAACCCGCCACAGGTCCAGACCATCACCGTCTATGCCGCCGGGGACATCGGGGAATGCGGATTCGGCGCGCTGGATACCGGCAAGATCCTCGATCGCCTCCCGGGCGGCTTCATCCTCGCGCTCGGCGACCTGGCCTACATGAACGGCACCAGGGCGAACTTCCTCGACTGCTACGAACCGGCGTGGGGACGCCACATCGACCGCACCCGGCCGGTGCCCGGGAATCACGAGTACGAGAACCAGTTTCGCGACGCCCGCGATTACTTCGATTACTTCGGCGATCTCGCCGGACCTCGTGGTCTCGGCTACTACGCCTACTCCGCCGGGCCGTGGCGGATCATCGCCCTGAACAGCGAGATTCCGCACAGCGCCGGCAGTCCGCAGCTCACCTGGCTGCGGTCGGAGCTGTCGAGCAACCGCACCCAGTGCACGCTGGCTTACTGGCATCGCCCGCTGTTCACGTCCGGCCCCAATCTGAATCAAGACGACGTCAAGCCGTTCTGGACGACCCTAATGGAGTTCGGCGCGGACGTGGTGCTGAACGGCCATGACCACATGTATGAGGTGTTCGCGCCCCAGGACCCCGATGGCCGCGCCGACCCCAACGGCATCCGCGAATTTATTGCCGGCACCGGCGGCGCGCACCTGTATACTCCCGGCACCCCACGTCCGAACAGCGAGAGGCGTGGCAGCGCCTACGGCATTCTGGTGCTGACGCTCACCAACGCGTCGTACCAGTGGGACTTCGCGTCCGTTAACAACGTGTTCAGAGATACGGGGTCAGGCGCATGCCATTGATGCTTCCGTCGGCCGCTCTCATGGTCGTTCTCGCGAAGCCAATCAGCCCGAAGCCGGAAGAGAGAAGACAGAGGACGGAAGACGGAAAGCAGAAGAAGGGCAAAGACAAGAACGACAAGAACGAAGACAAGCCGGTCTTTCGCCTCGACGACGACCATCCCTCGCTGCACTTCGGCAAAGGGTCCCATCTCGACTTCCGCGCGCGCTTCGCCGCGGACAAAGCCGACTCGGAAGCATCGACCGCCGATCCGCTGGAAACCTCGACGATCGATCTCGGCAAGAAACGTCTGGGGGTCTCCGGCGAGATTCGCAACGCCGTCGAATTCCAGATCGAGGCGGAGCTCACCGACACGGATCCGTGGCGCGACGTCTACGGCGACTTCAAGTACTACGATGTCGCGCGGCTGCGCGGCGGCAAATTCAAGATCCCTTTCAGCCTCGACGAAAACACCGGCGCCTCGCATCTCGACTTCATGTTCCGGTCGCTGGCCGCGACCCATCTGGCGCCGGGGCGCGATCAAGGCGTCATGGTGCACGGCCGCGTGTGGAAGAAGGTCATCGGCTATGAAGGCGGCGTCTTCCGCCACGACGGCAAGAACGCGCGCACCAACAACCCGGCACGGGTCTTTGGCGGCCAGACGACAGCCGGCCGTGTGACCTTCGAGCCGCTGCGCAACAGGAAGGATGCCATCGGCGATCTCTCGCTCGGCGTCGCCTTCACCCGCAGCGACGTGCCGGAAGGCATCTCCGGTATCCGCGGCCAGACGGTGCTGCAGCAGAACTTCTTCTCTTCGGGCGACTTCATCGTCAATGGCTCGCGCAAGCGCACCGGCATCGAGATGGCTTTCCTGCCCGGCCCCGCATCGATCAAGGCGGAATGGATGCGGGCGGAAACGGAGCGCCGCGGCGAGAGCGTCGAAGACACCGACCTGTCGCCGCTGATCGGCGAGGGCTGGTACGTGAGTGGCACCGTCGCGCTCACCGGCGAGAAGAAATCGCGCGTCCAGCGCCCCAAGAAGCCGTTCCTGCAGGGCGGCTATGGCGCCGTTGAAGTCGGCGCGCGCGTCGAGAGCCTGAAGTTCAAGAGCGGATCCGGCGGCGAGCCCCCCTCGACCAGCCCTCGTGCCGACGTGATCCTCGGCAACGGCAATCAGGTGACGACGCTGGGCGTCAACTGGTACGTCAATCGCTTCTTCAAGATCCAGGCGAACTTGATCCGCGAGAAGCTCGACGATCCGTTGCAAGGACCGCTTCCGTCGAAAGCGAGCTTCACCACCAAAGCCGTTCGTCCGCAGTTTTCACTCTGAGGGCTAGCCATGCACGCGCGCTTTGCCGGCATCGTCGCGGTTCTCTTCGCCCTCCTCGTCGCGCCGGCCGGCGTGTTCGCGCAGACGGCCGCCGATCTCTTCGACATCAACACGATTCAGGAAATCCGCCTCTCGGTGAACACTCGCGATTTGCGAACGCTGCGCGAGCGCTTTCAGCTCAATACCTACTACGTCGCCGATCTGAGCTGGAAGAACATCAAGGTGCGCAACGTCGGCATCCGCTCGCGCGGTCAAGGCAGCCGCAACCCGACCAAGCTCGGACTGCGAGTCGACATGGCCCACTACACCGGCGGGCAGAAATTCGTCGGCCTTTCGACCATCATTCTCGACAACGCGTGGCAGGACGACGCGTTCATTCGCGAGCGCCTCGCCTTTACCTTCTTCGAAAAGCTCGGCCAGCCCGCGCCGCGGGAATCGTTCTGCCGCCTCTTCATCAACAACGAATATCAGGGCCTCTATACGATCACCGAGGAGATCGACGGCGACTTCGTCCGACGTGTGACCGGCGAGAACGACGGCACCGTGTTCGAATACCACTGGTTTGCAGACAAGCAGTGGCGCGCCGAGGATCTCGTCACGATTGCCAACTACAAAACGCTGCTCGAGCCGCGCACGCACGTCCTCGATGCCGACGCGATGCTCTATAGCCCGATTCAGCAGCTGTTCAAGGAAGTCAACGCGCCCGACGACGCCGTGTGGCGCGAGCGGGTCGAGCAGTACATCGACTTGAGTCAGTTCATGACTCACGTGGCCATCGAGCAGTTCATCGCCGAGAATGACGGCCTGCTCGGTTTTGCCGGGATGAACAACTTCTACCTGTATCGCTTCCAGGGCACCAACAGGCACCGCCTGTTCGTGTGGGACAAGGACAACGCGTTTCTGTTTCTCGACAGCCCGATCGCGACCACCGGGGACAACGTCCTGTTCCGGCGCGCCATGACCTATGCCGATCTGCGCGAGGTCTACCTCTCGACGCTCGAGCAGTGCGCCGTCATCGCCCGGACGGACGACTTCCTGTCGCTGGAGATCGATCGGCTGACCGGGATCGTGTTCGATGCGGCCAAGGGGGACACGCGCAAGCAGTTCTCGAACGAGCGATACGACGAGGCGGTCGAGTTCCTGCGCCAGTTCGCGGCGCGCCGTCCAAACCAGGTGCTCGCCGAGGTCGCGCGTATCCGCGCCGCGCGCTAGGCTCTAGTAGGATCGGCGCCATGCGCGCGATCCGACGTGAGGCCATCAACGCCCTGCTCATCCTGGTCGGCATCATGTCTGCCGCCATGGGTCTGAAGGGCTTTCTCTTTTCCAGCCACTTCATCGACGGCGGCGTGACCGGCATCTCGATGCTGTTGTCAAAAGTGACGCCGGTGCCGCTCTCGGTCTGGCTGCCGGTCGTCAATCTCCCGTTCGTGGTGCTCGGCTACCGCCATCTCGGCCGCGCCTTTGCCGCGCGCAGCGCGCTGGCGATTCTCGGTCTGGCCATCGTGCTCGCGACGGTGCACTTTCCCGACGTGACGTCCGACTCGCTGTTGACGGCGGTGTTTGGCGGCGTGTTCATCGGCGCCGGCATCGGGCTGTCGGTGAGAGGCGGCGCGGTGCTCGACGGCACCGAGATCGCGGCGCTGCTCATCGGCAAGCGCAGCGCGGTGCTGAAGGTGGGCGACGTCATCCTCGCGTTCAACGTCGTGCTGTTCCTCGTCGCCATGACGCTGCTCGGCGTCGAGCCGGCGCTCTATTCGATCCTGACCTACGTCTCGGCGGCGCGCACGCTCGATTTCATCCTGCACGGCATCGAAGAGTTCACCGCCATCACGATCGTGTCGCAGGCGGCGCAGGGGATCCGGGAGGCCATCCTCGGCGAAATGGGACGCGGCGTCACCGTTTATCGCGCGCGCGGCGGCAAGACCGGCGAGGACCGCGAGATCCTCTACTGCGTCGTGACCCGGCTCGAGATCGGCCGCGTCCGGCGCATCATCGACGCGTTCGACGCGTCGGCGTTCGTCGTCCAGCATCCGCTCGCCGACGTCCGCGGCGGCGTCGTGCACCGG
>JBKPSE010000622.1:0-3683 GCA_046765855.1 Acidobacteriota bacterium
GGTCCATCTCGTGCTGGAACGCACGCGCGAGCAGGTCGGTGCCTTCGACGGTTTGTTCGTTCCCGTGGCGATCGAAGCCCTTGACGACGGCGCGTTTGGGCCGGAGCACGGTTGCGTTGAACCCGGGGGCGCTCAGACAGCCCTCCTCCTCGAGCTGCGTACCATCACGCTCCACGAACACCGGATTGACCATGGTAATCAGCTCGCCGGTGTTGCGCCCCACCGAGAGATCGATGACAAAGATGCGCAGCGGCACGCCGATCTGCGTCGCGGCCAGACCGATGCCCGGCGCGGCGTACATGGTCTCCACCATGTCGTCGATCAACCGGTGCAGCTGCTCATCGAACGCGGCCACCTCAGCGGCGCGCACATGCAACGGCGCCTCGCCGTAGCGCAGGATGGGACGCAGCATCTATTTCGTCGAACGTGAGAAGCGCGCGCGAAGCGACTGGTCGGCGGAGGCCATGGCTCGCTCCAGCGCCGCGATCGAATCCCCCCCGAACCGTTCGAGGAGCGCATCCGCCAGCACCAGCGCCACCATCGCCTCACCGACGACCGCCGCCGCCGGCACCGCGCAGACGTCGCTGCGCTCGATCGCGGCGGGGGACTCGGTCATCGTCGTCAGATCGACGGAGCGCAGCGGCTTCATCAACGTCGAAATCGGTTTCATGTAAGCCGACACGCGAACGTCCTCGCCGTTGGTGACGCCGCCTTCGAGCCCGCCCGCGTTATTGGTGGGTCTGGCAAGCCCGGTCGCGCGCGCGGATGGATCTCCGGGAACGATTTCGTCGTGCACGCGTGAGCCGGGACGGAACGCGGCATCCGGGCCGATGCCGATGCCCACAGCCTTGATCGCCGGAATCGACATCAACCCCTGCGCCAGGCGGCCATCGAGCTTGCGATCCCACTGCACGTAGCTGCCGAGGCCGATCGGTACGCCGGCCGCGATCACCTCGAATGCGCCGCCGACCGTGTCACCCGCCTCGCGGGCGCGATCGATCTCGGCAATCATCTGCTGCTCGATTGCGGCGTCGACGCAGTGCAGCGGGGCGTCGTCGGCGAGCGCGCTGGCGCGCAGGAAGTCGACGTTTGCGCGATCGACGGCGCTCGAGCCGAGGGCGAAGACGTGGCTGGCAATCCGGATGCCGGCATGCGTCAGCAGCTGGCGGGCGAGCGCTCCGGCGGCGACGCGGGCGGCGGTTTCGCGCGCGCTGGCGCGTTCGAGGACGTCACGCAAATCGTCGCGTTCGTACTTGGCAGCGCCGGCGAGATCCGCGTGTCCGGGACGCGGCCGCGTGACCGGCGCACGCCGCGCGCCGCCTTCTCCTTCGCCGCCGGCATACGCGGCTGTCGATCGCATCGTGTACTGCCAATTGACCCAGTCCCGATTCTCGATCGTCATCGCGACCGGTCCGCCGAGCGTTTGGCCGGCGCGCACACCGGACAGGATCTCTGCGCGATCGGATTCGATGGCCATGCGCCGGCCGCGGCCGTAGCCAAGCTGGCGGCGGTGGAGCTCCCGCGCGATCGCGTCGGTGTCGATGGTGAGTCCGGCGGGCAGGCCCTCGAGAATGACGACGAGCGCGCGGCCATGCGATTCACCCGCCGTGAGAAACCGCAGCATTCGTCAGAAATTCTATACGAAGTTTCTGCGCGCTTCGTGGAACACGCCACGCGCGATTGGCGATCTTTCGAGCGATCTGGTGCGGTCAGCATCTTGCAGTCCCGCGCGACCGTTCGCCATGACCCTGATTGCACAACGCTTTCTCGTCGATGAAGACGGTGTCGCCGATCTCGCCACCGGAGAGTCGGTCAGGCTGACGATCGATAGCGCGCTGACGTGCACGCGCGCACGAGTGGCGACATGCGATCGGCTCTTCGGCCTTCGCCATCCGCTGCTGCTGCCGCTGATCGATTACGGCGTGTCGGGGGATCACTGGTTCGAAGCGCACGCGAGTCTGGGCACACTCCGGGTGCCAAACGCGCAGGCGCGCAGCACCGCGCTCCACCTGGTGCGGTTTCTGCGATCTCAGGGCGTGGACCTCGACGCTGCCGGCGTCGCGCGGCACGTGCGCCCCGCGATCGACGGAGCGCCCTGCGAGTGGCGTCCTATCGCGCTCGTGCTGCAGGAACGCGCCGCGCTGGAGGCGATCCGGACGGTGCTCGAAGCCAACGGTCCTCCCGGCGTCACGCGAATGGTCGTGCACGGTGCGTTCGGCACTGGACTTCGAACCACGCGATTGTTGCTCGCACGCCTCGCGCGGCTGGCCGGGTATCTCGTGATCGATAGCCGCTTCGGCGCACTCGAACAGGCGTTCGCCCTACCGCGGCACCTCTGCGTGTTCGACTGGCTGACGAACGCCGGCACGCTTCCCGCGGCGTTGGCCCTCGCCGGCGCGACTGGCGCGCGCCGTCATGTCTGGATTCGTTTCTGCCGCAACTCCGTCCCCGGGTCGGGGGCGATCGGCCTGGAGCCTCTGATGACTCGAGAGATGACGAACGCAATTTACGTAGATGTCGAACTTGGTCCTTCGACTGCTGAAGTGCGGCGTGCGATTGCAGCGGCGGGAGGGAATCCGGGGACACTCGTCGATTCACTCGAATGGGCGAAGCGCGGCAGCGCGCAACCTGGATGGGTGCACGAAACAGCACCGGAATACGTCGTCCGGCCGCGGCCACCAGCGCACGTCGCGGAGGTGGGCTCGGCTGGCGTCGCGCGGCTGACGCGCGCCGTGGAGGCGGCAGTGGCGCTGGCGCGCCGCGGGCGCCACGCGCGTGCGATTCGGGTACTCGATCGCTGCAGCCGCGCGCTCCTGGCTCGCGGTGCCAACAGCGCGGCGGCGGATGCGGCGAATCATTTCGGCGACGTCCTGCCCGATCGCGGCAGGCTCGACGACGCAGTGAGGGCGTTCGAACGTGCACGCGAATGCTGCGCCGAAGGACCGGCGGCCGCGCGTGCGCTCGTGGGCAGCGGGCGCGCGCTGTTCGAACAGGGGCGGCTCCCAGAGGCCGAGGGGGCGTTTCGTTCCGCAGCGATTTCTGGCGTCGATCCCTACGCGAGAGCCGCCCGCCGGCACCTGGCGGAGGTGCTGCTGTTGCGAGGGCGTCTGGATGCGGCGGAGGAGATCGTCGGCGACCTCGATCCCAGCCTGCTCTCGGCGATCCGTCGATTGCAGGGGAACCTCGCGGACGCGGCGCGTGCCGCGACGCGCGCCGTCGAAACGGCGCCGCCGTCGGATCCGCGCGCGGTCTGCGACGCGCACCTGTCCGCGGCGCACGTGCAAGCCGTGCTCGGCGACGCCGGCGCCGTACGGCGGCATACAGAGGCCGCGCAGGCCGCTGTACGACGGACGCGCGAACCAGCGCTGCGCATCCGGGCGGCGGCTGAAAGCCATGCGTGTCTCGAGCGAGCCGGCGCCGAAGTGAGCGGGACGACCAGAGCGCGCCTGCTGCGCGCCGTCCCGCGCCTGCCGCCGCTCGCGGCTGCGCGCGTGCGGGTCGCCCTCCATGCCGCGAGTGCCGCGGATGAGGCGATCATCAACACGCCGCCTGACAACGCGCATCTCATCCACCACTTCCGCGCGCTGCTCGACGCGATCCACGACGCTCCCGATGAAGCCTCCGCGCTGCAGAGCATCGCCTCGGACCTGCTCCGGACGCTCGATGCCTGCACGGTGGTGATC
>JBKPSE010000623.1:0-12458 GCA_046765855.1 Acidobacteriota bacterium
GAACAGGACGCGCAATGCCGCACGCTGCACGTCCTGCGGGCGGTGGGGACGATGCTGGCGATGACTGGTGGGGCGCCGACGACCATCGTGGTGTTCTCCGGCGGCATGAGCCCGCCCACGGTGAAGCAGGTCGTGATCGGCTCGGCGAACCGCAACCAGGCCACCAACGACGTCTGTCCGGTCACACCCGAGGAGTTCCAGAACATCGGCGCCCTGGCGGCGACGGCTCACGCCGATCTCTATCTGTTTCACCTCACCGAAGCGATGGTCAACCGGTCGGCCACGCAGGATTCCGGCTTCGAGAGCCTTGCCGGCGTGATGGGTGCGGAATTCGTCCGACTGACCGCGAGCGCGCAGGCGCCGATCAGCCGGATGCTGCGCGAGACCGGCGCCTACTACGTCGCCACCTTCCAGCCGGAACCCGGCGAGCGCAACGGCCAGACGCTGCGCGTCGAGCTGAAATCGACGCGCGAGAAACTGAAACTGCGAGCGCGCCCGTCGGTGGAAATCCCGAAAGATATCGCTCGCGCCACCGTCACGCCGAAGGACATGTTGCGCGTCGCCGGCGAACGGCGCGACCTGCCGCTGCGCGCGGCGGCGTATACCTCGCGGATTGCCGGCTCGGAGGACGTCATGGTGGTCGCGCTGTTCGAGGGAATCGAACCGACCGCCACGCTCACATCGGCGAGCGTCGGCCTCTTCGACGAAAAGAACACCCTCAAAAAGCAGTGGACGGCGCAGGCGCCCGACCTGGCAAAGCGGCCGGTCGTCGCCGCGCTGTCCGCGCCGGCAGGCGTGTATCGCCTTCGCGTCGCGGCTGTCGACGGCGCCGGACGCGCCGGGACGACCGACTACGACATGAAGGTGGAAGTGCCGCGCGCCGATCCGCTGAAGATGAGCGCCCTGGTCATCGGCACGCAGAGCGGCGGTGGCTTCTCTCCCCGGCTCGAGTTCACGAACGAGGCAGTGGCGATCGGACTCGTCGAGGTCTACAACGTGCCCAAAGGGTCGAACGTCACCGTGAGTCTCGACGTGCTGCAGAATCCCGAAGGCGCACCGCTGGCCAGCGCCGAAACCACCGTCTCGCCCGGAAAGACGGAGGACGCGCGGCAGGCGTTCGGCGGATTCAGCATCGCGTCGCTCGCGCCGGGCGACTACCAGATGCGCGCGATCGTCAGCCTCGACGGCAAACCCGTCGGCCGCGTGGCCCGCACGCTGCGCAAGGCGGCGCAGTAGCCGCGCATCATCGGCTCAGGCGCTCGCGGCAGCCGGCGATGCACGCGAGCATGGCGTCGGTCACGTGGTCGGCGGTCTGCAGTCCGTCGATCGCGGTGAAGAGGTGCCGCATGCGGTAACACTCGAGGATGGGCGACGCCGTCTCGGCGTAGGTCGCGAGCCGCCGCCGGACGATATCCGGATCGTCGTCGTTGCGCCGTACGAGGTTGCCGCCGCAGTACGGGCAGGGCTCGCGCCGCGTGTCGGCGCCGGCGGAGACCGACTGCGTGATGTTGCAGCTGTCGCAGACGCGCCGCGTCGACAGCCGCATCACGATTGCGTCGTCGGGCACGTCGATCAGAATCACGACCAGCGAATCGGCCGGACGCATCGTGTCGAGCGCGTCTACCTGCGTTCGGGTGCGCGGGAATCCGTCGAGGATGAAGCCGCGCGCGGCATCCGCCGCGCTCAGACGATCGCGCACCAGACCGGTGATGAGTTCGTCCCCCACCAGCTGCCCGTTGGCGAGAAGATCGGCGACCTGCTTTCCGAGAGGAGTGCCGGCTCTCACTGCCGCGCGCAGGACGTCGCCGGTCGAGATGTGGGGAAGGGACAGGCGTTCGGCAATCCTTACCGCCTGGGTCCCTTTCCCGGAACCCGGCGGCCCCATGAGCACGATATTCGAGATGGCCTCCGGGGCCAGTTTACTTCGGCGCCGAAGCCGTCGCCGCCGGCATGGGATGTGGCGACGGGGTCGCGTCGGTCATGCCGAGCGCCCAGCGGATCGCTTCGAAGTACATCTGCTGCACGCTGCGGATGTCCCACGTCTCCGCGGCGTGCGCGAACGATCCGTAGAACACGCGTCCCTTGCCGTAAGTCTTGGCCCAGGCGAGCGGATAGTCGCCGTTGAGATGCAGCGCGGGGTTGGGCGGCACGTTGGTCAGATCGAGGCGAAGCAGGACTTCGACCTTGTCGCGCGACAGATTCTTCGGCTGGTAGAACTCGTCGTTGAAGGGAAACGACGCGGGGAAATGCTTCGTCGCCGGAAAGTTCGGCGATTCGTTGACAATCGTGCCGGCGCCGACGATCGGATGCTGATCGAAGCGGCCGCCGATCATCTCGCCGAATTCGGGCCACGACTCCAGCGCCGTCAGGGCGACGTGCGCGGCGACGAAGCCGTGCCCGTCGCGCACGAACTGCAGCAGTTCCGCCTTCTGCGATTCTTCGAGCGGCACCTCGCGGTGTCCCATGAAGAAGATGGCGTCGACATTGGCCAGGCTCGGTCCGCCGCTGGCCGGCGAGCCGTCGGTTTTCTTCGGCGCCGCCGAGATGATCGCCGAGTCGGTGCGGATGAACGTGTCCCACATCCCCGACTCGTAGCCGAGCCGCTCGATCACCGCGAGCGCGTGGCCGATCGATTCGTGCTGCGACTGGCCGTTGCGGGTGTCGGCCCACGCGAGCAGCCGCTTGCGCGGGGGGCCGGCATTGCCGCGTCCGCCGCGCCCCTGCCCGCGCCCGCCGGGCGCCTGCGGCGGTTGATCGGCGATCAGCAGCGCGCCGCAAATCAGAACGGCCAGGAAGGCCAACGCGAATCGTTTCACGGTCATCTTCTAGATGTACTCCAACCGTTGCTCCGAAACCAGCCGAACGCGAACGGAGCGCGCCGGCGAAGCGGCGCGCGAGACAGCGTCGAGGCAACTCCGACTTCGCCAACGCCGCGGCGGCATCGGCGAAGCCTGGCGGCGGGCGCCGAGGGGCAACGCCCCTCGGTTAAAAATCGAACTTGAACGCGAACTGCATGATACGCGGGTCGCCCGCGCTCAAGATACGTCCGAAGTTGGAGCTGTTCAGCGCCGTCGTCGGGTTGTTGAAGTTCGCCCGGTTCAGGACGTTGAACACTTCCCACCGGAACTGGAAGGTGCGCGGACCGAACTTGAAGTTGCGGCTGATCCCGAGATCGTTCTGCAGACGCGACGGTCCGTAGAAGGCATTCGGCGGAAGCGAGCTGTAAGTGCCTGGCGCGGGCGAGCCGAACGCGGCCGCGTTGAGATAATTGTTCGGCGCCCCCTCGCCGTAGACGTCGTCTGACAGCTGCACGGCGCGCTGGCCGCCGATCCCGGAGAGTGCGTTGTCGACGCCGGTCGTCACCGAGAAGGGGCTGCCGCTCTGCCACCGGATCAGCGGCGCGATCTGCCACCCGCCGAGAACGGCGTTCAGCGTCGCGTTGGCGAACGACGGCGTCCGCGCGACGATCGAGAGGTTGAGTACGTGCCGGCGATCCGCGTCGCAGGCTGCGTAGTCGAGATCGGGATTGTTCGGGTCGGTGATCGTCGGCCCGGTGAGCTCCGTCGTCGCCGGATCGCTCATGCATTTCGACAGCGTGTAATTGGACAGCACGCTGAAGCCGCCGCGCAGGCGCCGCTGCGCCGACAGCAGCATGCCATGGTAATTGCCGCGCCCGGAGTCGTCGAGATCGGCGATCGTGCCGTAAAACGCGCCGTAGGCAGGATTCCGCAGCACCAGGAAGCGCCGCGCGTTGGTCGTGCCGGTCGTCGCGCCGGGCGAGTAGACCGCATAGTTCAATTCGGTCGAGCGCCACAGGTGGCTCGAGTGGTTGCCGAGATAGCTGGCGGTCGCCAGCCACGCGCCGAATTGATGCTGCAGGCCGACGTTCCACTGCTGCAGCGTTGTCGGCTTGGTGTCGAGCGGTGCGTTGACGTTCACGCCTGATGTCGGGAACGGCTGCGACTGCCACCCGGTGAGCAGCGCCGGAAACGGATTGCCGCCCGGGTAGCCGACCCACGGATCGCTCAGACCGCCGACCGGACTGGTCAATGTGATCTGCGCGCCCCACGGCGGATTGTTGGCGAAGCGCGTATTGAAGAACAGGTGCGGGGTGTCGAAGAACATGCCCCAGCCGGCGCGAATCGCGGTCTTGTCCGTCGGCTGCCAGACGACTCCCGTGCGCGGCGCGAACTGCGCCCACTGGCTCTTCATCACCGCTTTGCCCGGCATGCCGGGATCGCCCGGGAAGTACAGCCCGGGAGGCGCCTGCGGATAGACGGTGCTGCGCACACCCGCGTCGAAGCGGGCGACGTCGAAGTTGCTGACGTAACCGAGCGTGTTTTTGATCGGCAGGTAGGGTTCCCAGCGAACGCCGGCGTTCAGCGTCAGGTTCGCAAGCGGCTTCCATTCGTCCTGGACGTAGGCGCCGACGTAGTTGTTCTCGTCGAAGTCGTAGACGGGATTCCCCTGCACGAAGTTGCTGACGCGGCCGAGCAGAAAATCGGCGAGGCCCAGTCCGGTCGACTGTCCGTTGAACGTGAACTGCCCGTTGCTCGGGCGGTTGTTCACCGTTTCGATCTTCGTCCCGATCCAGTTGGCGCCAAACGAGACCTGGTGCCTGCCGACGAGCCAGTCGACGTCATTTGCGATCTGGAAGCCGTCGGAGTTGAAGTAGCCGGGATTGGTGCCGCCGGTGCCGAAGCTGAAACCGCTGTTCACGTTGATGCCCATGAAGCCGGGCACGGGGCCGACGACGCTCGAACCCACATCGCTCGGCGAGAAGTAGTGCGGCATCGGACGATCGTTGAGGGTCTTGTTCCAGGTGACGTGCAGGGCGTTGACCAGGCTGTTCGCCACGACCCAGTTGTGACCCGCGACGAGCGTGTGGACCTGGTTGTTCTGGCCGGTGCGGCTGAGAGTCAGCGCGTTGCTGCCGTCGTAGGTCGCCGGATTGTCGTAGACCGCATACATGTAGCGCGCGAACACGCTGTGATCGCGGCTGACGGTGTAATCGGCGCGGCTGAGATTCTGGTGCTCCGTGCTGTTGTTCGGAATGCCGTACTGCAGCCGCCCGCATGGATCGGTCGACAGCGGCACGTGCTTGAGAATGTTCAGCGCCACCGGATTGAAGAGCGCCGGATTGATCCGGTTGTTGGTGAACCCGGCGGCGGTCGAGAGATTGATTTGGCGGCCGCTGCAGCTCGGCGAGGCAATCGCGGTGAAGTCGCCGGCGAGCATCGCCGCAGTCGGCACGAAGCTCGTGCTGGTCGGCGGATTGCTCTTTTCGACGCGTCCCTGATAGCCGTCGAAGAAGAACAGCTTGTCCTTGATAATCGGGCCGCCGATCGTGCCGCCGAACTGGTTGCGCTTCAGGCTGTCGCGCGTCGGCGCGAAGTAGTTGCGCGCGTTGAAGTGATAATCGCGCACGAACTCGAAGGCGTTGCCGCGGATGCTGTTGGTGCCGGACTTGGTGACCAGGTTGACGGCCGACGCGGCGTGATGCCCGTAGCGCGCCGGCAGCGAGCTGGTCTCGACCTTGAATTCCTGCAGCGCGTCGGGCATCGGCGTCGGCAGGTTCAGGTTGTTGAACGGATCGTTGTGCGTGCCGCCGTCCATGATGTAGGTAATGCCGTTCGCCTGGCCGCCGGCCACCGAGATCGTCACGGTGGGGAAATTCTTGTTGGTATTCAGATCTCCGGACGGCGCGCTCGTCGCCAGGCCGGACAGGAAGATCAATTCGGTGGCCTGACGTCCATTGAGCGGCATCTCGGTCACCTGCTGGTTGTCGATGACCTGTCCCACGCCGGTCGATCGCGTTTCCACGGTGTTGCTCTCGGCGGTCACCGTGATCTGCTCGCCGACGCTGCCCACGGTGAGCTGCACGTCGATCGTCGGATTGGTGTTCACCTGCAGGACGATGCCCTCCTGCACGTAGGTGTTGAATCCCTGCAGGACCACCTTCAACCGGTACGGACCGACAGGAAGGTTGGGAATCACGTAGGCGCCGTCGGCGCCCGTATAGACGGTGCGCGACGTGCCGGTGTCGGTCTTCGTGATCGTGACCTCTACGCCCGGCAGCACACCACCGCTCGAATCCTTTACCACGCCCGAGACTTGCGAACCGGCGACCGCCTGGGCCCAGCCGGTGCCGGCCGCGAGCAGCCACACGAGAGCCGCACCGATAACAGACCGCCAGATTGACACGTTCATCTCCTCCACTGTGTTGTCGGCGTCGGCATACCGGTACCGGATGGCAGGTATGCGTCATCGTGGACGGTAGCACCAACATCCGACGCTCACCATCCGGTTACGGTGGCGTTACCGTAACAAGTTCCCCGCGCGCACCCGGTCGCTATAATCGGAGCTTCATGGAACCGTGGCGAACGGCGATCGCAACTTCTGACGCGACAGGTATTTGGATTCGCGGGCACGCCGTGAGCGCGCTGATGAAGAATGCCACGTTCACCGACGTCATCATGCTGCTCCACCTCGGCCGGCTGCCCTCGCCGGGCGAGCGGCGGCTGCTCGACGCTTTGCTGATCGGGATGGCCGATCATGGCGCGGGCGCCCCGTCGTGTGCAGCGGCGCGGCTCGCCGCGTCGGGCAACCGATCGTCGATCTCGTCGGCGGTGGCCGCCGGCGTGCTCGCCGTTGGCGACGACCACGGCGGCGCCGGCTCGAACACCATGCAGCTGATCGCCGAAGGTCTGCAGGCGGCGAAAAAAGACGGATTGACGCCGGCGCAGGCGGCTGAGCGCGCGATCGAACGCGCCATCGCGGAGAAGCGGCGCGTTCCTGGGCTCGGCCATCGCGTCCACACGACCGATCCGCGGGTGAAGGTGTTGTTCGACCTGGCGCGCGCGGAAGGGATTGCCGGCGACGGCATCCTGTTCATGGAGGCGCTCGAGGCGGAGGCGCGCAAGCGGATCAAGCCGCTGCCGATGAACGTCGACGGCGCCCTTGCCGGCATCCTGCACGACATGGGATTTCCGCCTGCGGCAGGGCGCTTCCTCTTCATCATCGCGCGTGTCGCCGGTCTGACCGCGGAAGTGGCGGAAGAGTACGAACGCGAAAAGCCGATGCGCATCAAGTTCGACGTCGAGTACGACGGGCCGCCGCTCGCGAAAGAGTAAGGGATCCATGGCACGAACCATCACTGCGGAAGAGACCGACGTCGTCCACGAGCTCGTCGGCCGCGCGCGCGCGGCGATGCGCGCGATCGAACACTACGACCAGGAAACCGTCGATCGGATCTGCCGCGCCGTCGCGTGGGCCGGCGGCAACGAGCAGACCGCGACGCGGCTCGCCAACATGAGCGTCGACGAAAGCGGCATGGGACGCCGCGAGCCGACGCGCCGCGCCAAAGTGCAGGGCATCCTGCGCGACGCGCTGCGGCAGAAGAGCATGGGGATCATCGAAGACGATTCCGTTCGTGGCATCGTCAAGTACGCGAAGCCGGCAGGCGTGATTGCCGCGCTGATCCCGGTCACCAGTCCGTATGTCACGCCGGTCGGCATCGCCATTTACGCGATCAAGTGCAAGGACGCGGTCGTCTTCTCGCCGCATCCCTCGAGCCGCAAGACGACGATCGAGACCGTACGGGTGATGCGCGCCGCACTGAAGAAGCTCAATGTGCCCGAGGACGTGCTGCAGGTCGTCGAACGTCCGAGCATCCCGCTCGCCAACGAACTGATGGCGCAGTGCGATCTCACGATCGCCACCGGCGGCCCGGCGATGGTCAAGGCCGCCTACGGATCCGGCAAGCCGGCCTATGGCGTCGGCGCCGGCAACGCGACGATGGTGATCGACGAGACGGCGAACGTCGAGGAAGCCGCGCGCAACACGCGGATCAGCAAGACCAACGACAACGGATCCGGATGCTCAGCCGACGGCAACCTGCTGGTTGATTCGCGTGTTTACGACGCGTTTCTCGCGCAGCTGCAGGCGGAAGGCGGCTATCTCGTCAACGACGACGAGAAGGCCCGGCTGCAGTCTGTCTACTGGGACGGCGAGGGCCGCCGCACCGCCGACACGATCGCGCGCAGCGCCGACGTCGTGGCCAGAAAAGCCGGCATCGCGCTGCCCGCGGGAAAAACGTTCTTCATCGTTCCCGAGCGACTGATTGGAAAAGCGCATCCCTTCTCGACCGAGAAGCTGGGCGTGGTCCTCTCGATCTTCAAATACCACGGCTGGGAGATGGCACTGGACATGGTGCGCCAGATCTTCGAAACCGGCGGCCGCGGACATTCGTGCGGGATTTATTCGTTCGACGACGAGCACATTCATCAACTCGCGTTGGCGGCGCCGGTCAGCCGGATCATGGTGCGGCAGGTGCAATCGAGCTCGAACGCCGGCACGTTCACCAACGGGATGCCGATGACCTCGAGCATGGGCTGCGGCGTCTGGGGCGGCAACATCACCAACGAGAACATTTCGCTCAAGCACTACATGAACGTCACCTGGGTGAGCCGGCCGATTGCGGAAGATCGCCCATCCGAGCAGGAGCTGTTCGGCGAGTTCTACAACTCGGAAGTTTTCTGACCCACGGGACACCGACCATGAGCACCGCCATCCACGTCATTCCTGAGCCGCTGCCGACCACGAGCGACACCAGGTTCGCCGCCTACCTGCTGACGGACTATCTCGAGCGCCTTGGGGTCGAAGTCGTGTTCGGGCTGACGGGTCACACGGTCATCGGGATGCTGGATGCGTTGGGTCGCAGCCGCATCCGCTACGTCAGCACGCGGCACGAACAGGTGGCCGCGCACGCGGCGGATGGCTACGCGCGGGCGACCGGCAAGCCAGGTGTGCTCCTCACCCATCTCGGACCGGGACTGACCAACGCCACGACCGGTGTGGCCAATGCGGCGCTCGATTCGATCCCGATGGTGGTAATCGCGGGTGACGTGCAGTCGTACTTCCACGGCCGCCATCCGCACCAGGAGATCAACCTGCACCAGGACGCCGACCAGTATCAGATTTACCGGCCGTTCTGTAAGCGGGTCTACCGTGTCGAGCATGCGCGCGATCTGCCGCGCATCATCGAGCGCGCGTTCCATCTGGCGCAAACGGGGCGGCCGGGTCCGGTCCTCGTCGACGTGCCGATGGACGTCTTCTCGACCCCGTTGCCGGTGGACGCGTTCAGCAAAGTACCTGCGGAGATCGCGCGGCCCACGATCGACACCGCCACTGCCGAGCGCATTGTCGACGCGCTGGCGATGGCCGAGCGCCCCGTCCTCTATGCGGGCGGCGGCGTGCTGTCGGCGCGCGCGTCAGCGGAGCTCGTCGCGCTCGCCGAAGCGCTGGAGCTGCCGATCGCGCACACGCTGATGGGCAAGGGCGTGGTCCGGGAGGATCATCCGCTGCTGCTCGGAATGACCGGATTCTGGGGCACTCCGATCGCCAACGAGAAGTGCCGGACCGCCGACGTCATCCTCGGCGTCGGGACGCGCTTTGCCGAAGCAAACTCGAGCTCGTGGGATCCGCGCTTCACGTTCAACATCCCGCCGACGCGGCTGATCCACATCGACGCCGACGAAGCGGAAATCGGCCGCAACTTCTCCACCGAGCTCGGCGTCGTTGCCGACGCGAAGCTCGCGCTCGCCGGGCTGGTCGAAGCGGCGCGCGGCGTGAAGCCGCGCGGCCGGGGAGCGTTGCGCGCGGAGATCCTGCAGGGACGCCGCGCCTTCGCGGCCAACTGGGCCGATCACTACAGTTCGGATCAGTATCCGATGCGCCCCGAGCGCATTCTCAGCGAGCTGCGCAAGGCGGTTCCCGACAACGGCTTCATCGTCACCGACGTCGGCTGGAACAAGAACGGCGTCGGGCAGCAGTTTCCGATCACGGTCCCCGGCACGTTCATCACGCCGAGCGGGCTGGCGACGATGGGATTCGGTCCCGCGGCGGCGCTCGGGGTCAAGCTGGCGCAGCCGGATCGCGCGGTCGTCGCGCTGATCGGCGACGGTGCCTTCGGCAGTAATCCCTCGGTCGTGGCGACGGCGATGGAAGCGGGACTGGGCGTCGTCTGGCTGGTCATGGACAACGCGGCGTTCGGCACGATCGCCGGCCTGACCAACATGCACTACGGCTGGGAATTCGGGTGCCTCTTCGAAGCGGACGGAGTGCGCTACCGCACCGATTTCGCGCAGATCGCGAAGGGATACGGCGCCGACGGCATCTTCATCAAGTCCGCCGGCGAACTGGGACCGGCGCTGAGCGCAGCGCTGGCCTCGGGCCGGCCGACGGTGATTCAGGCGCCGATGGAGAACGCGCCGACGCCGACGCCTGGGCACTGGGACATCAACTGCGTTTACAAGAAGGGCAGCTGACGGAGCGCGCGCGAACGACGAATGGCAAAATCCTTATTCGATACCGCGCGAACGAGTGCAGCGAGTGAGCCACGCGAACGGAGCGCGCCGGCGGAGCGGAGCGCGAGAGAACGTGTCGGGGAGTCCGAGGGGCAAAGCCCCTCGGGCAGAACAAACGTCCGCTGGATACCGATCCTGGCGCTCGTCGCGGTCGGCACGGCGATCAACTATCTCGATCGCACGGTGCTCGGCATCGCGGCGCCCTACCTGACCAGGGACCTCGGGCTGACGCCGACGCAAATGGGCCTGGTGTTCTCCGCGTTTTCGTGGAGCTACGCCGCGCTGCAGATTCCCGGCGGCATCTTCCTCGACCGTTTCGGGACCCGCTTCACCTATTTCATCGCCATCGCCTTCTGGTCGTTCTTCACCGCGATCATGGGGGTGGTCAATTCACTGGGCGCGCTGATTGCGACGCGCATCGGTGTCGGCGTCTTCGAGGCGCCGTGCTTCCCCGCCAACAGCCGCATTCTCGCCACGTGGTTTCCGCAGCACGAGCGCGCGCGCGCCAATTCGGTCTACTCGGTGGGCATGAACTTCGGCCTTGGCTTCCTGAGCGTACCGCTGTTCTGGATTACGCAGCAGTTCGGCTGGCGCGGATTGTTCTTCATCGTCGGCGGCGTCGGGATCGTCTTCGCGTTCGTGTGGTGGCTGCTCTACCACAATCCCGGCGAGAGCACGACGGCCAACCGCGCCGAGCTCGATTACATCGAGGCGGGCGGCGGCGGCGAGTACAAGGGACAGCCGCTGGCCTTCAAGTGGCGTCACATCGGCGAACTGCTCAAGCACCGGCAGGTAATCGGCGCGTCGATCGGGCAGTTCGGCGGCAACTCGACGCTGGTGTTCTTTCTCACCTGGTTTCCGACCTATCTCGTCACCGCGCGCGGTATGACCTTCATCAAGGCCGGGATGATGGTCTCGCTCCCCTACATTGCCGCGGCGATCGGCGTCGTGCTTGGCGGTTACGCCTCGGACTCGATCCTAAAGCGCACGGGATCGGCCAACCTCGCGCGCAAACTGCCCATAGTCTCCGGCATGCTGCTGGCGTCGACGATCATTCTCGCCAACTGGGTGCCCGCGGATCGCAATGGTCTGGTGATCGCGATCATGTCCGTGGCCTTCTTCGGCCAGGGGATGACCAATCTCGGGTGGACGGTGGTCTCGGACATCGCGCCGAAGAAGCTGATCGGTCTGACCGGCGGCCTGTTCAACTTCACGACCAACCTCGCCGGCATCATCACGCCGATCGTCATCGGCGCAACGTTCCAGGCCACCGGATCCTTCTTTGGGCCCTTGGCGTACATCGCCGTGGTGGCGATCGTCGGCGCGCTCGCCTACAGCGTCGTGATCGGCGACATTCACCGGCTCACGATCGACACGGAGTAGTTACGGGCCATAATCGGACGATGAAGACCAAGCCGCGGGTGTTGTCGCTCGTCCCCGACCGGGACGCGGACCGGGCCTCGCGCGAGCAGCTCGAGCGCGTCCTGGCGAGCGGCACGTTCCGCCAGGTCGATCGCCTCAAGCGGTTCCTCAACTTCATCGTCAGCGAGACGCTGCAGGGGCACGGCGATCAGCTCAAGGAATACGTGATCGGCGTGCAGGTCTTCGACAAGGACTCGTCGTTCGATCCGCGCGCCGACCCGATCGTGCGCGTGCAGGCACGGCGGTTGCGCGCGCGGCTGGTCCGCTACTACCGCGAAGAGGGCGGCTCGGACACCGTCGTGATCGAGTTGCCCAAAGGGGGGTACACGCCGGTTTTCAAGAACCGTGACGCGGGCGCCTCGGGCCGCCGCACCACCGCTCCGACGCTCGCCGGCCAGAACACGATTGCGGTGCTGCCGTTCTCTGACCATAGTGCCGCGCACGATCTCGGCTACTTCTGCGAGGGGCTGCGCCACGAAATGATCCACCGCCTGGCCAAGCTCGACGCGCTGCGCGTGCTGGCAATCGCGCCGTCGGATGCCGTCACGACCAGGGGCCCGGGGGAGTACGCCAACCAGGCCGCCATGCTGCTCACCGGCGCGGTGCGCACGTCCGGGCAGCGCCTGCGGGTAACCGTGCACCTGATGGACAGCGCGACGACGTCGTACC
>JBKPSE010000624.1:0-5746 GCA_046765855.1 Acidobacteriota bacterium
GGTCGCGCGTGCACGAGGACGCCAGTGGAGGCGTGTTCGACAACGAGTCGATGGAGTTTCTCGGCGACTCGGTGCTCGGCTTCGTGATTGCGGCGATGCTGTTCCGCGAGTTCCCTCAGCACAACGAGGGGCAGAAATCGAAACTCAAGGCATCGCTGGTCTCGGCGGCGTCGCTGGCGCGTCTGGGCGAGCAGCTCGATCTCGGCGAGTTCCTCATTCTCGGGCGCGGCGAAGAGAAGACCGGCGGCCGCCGCAAGCACGCCATCATCGCCGACTGCTACGAGGCGCTGATCGCGGCCATCTATCTCGACGGCGGCATCGAGCCGGCGCAGCGATTCATCGAGCAGCAGTTCTCGGAGCTGATTGAAGAAGCCAAGCGCACGGGTGCGGGCGCGCTGTTCACCGACGATTGGAAGTCGGCGCTGCAGGAGTTCCTGCAGTCGCGCGGCCTCGGTCTGCCCGCGTACCGGCTCGCCGGAGAGCTCGGCCCGGATCACCGCAAGAGTTTCGTGGTGGAGGTGGTCGTCGAAGGGGAGCCGATCGCCAGCGCCGAGGGGCGGAGCAAGAAAGAAGCGGCCCAATCCGCGGCGCGGGCGGCGCTCGAGAAGCTGTCCGCGTGATCGCGGCGAGGCTTCTCTAACCTCGCCGGGACGCCTTCGTTTCCTTCGTTAATCGATTTCTATGATCCCGGAATACTTCTCCCGCTCCACCGGCGTGCCGGCCATGGCAAGTGCCGGCTCGGAGTGCGGCAGCCGCGTCTGGACGTAGGTGTGCAGCTCGCGCGCGAGGTCTTCCTCGCCGGGCGGCACGGGACGGCAATGCAGCCGCACCCATAGCCGGAGCATCGGGTCGCAGAAGCTGTAGCGCTTCTGCCGCGAGACGATGAGATCGACATCCTCGAGCCAGGACAAATAATCCTTGGTCGATCCGGGCGTGCGGCGGAGCCGGTGCGCGATCTCGGTCAGCGTGAGCGGTTCTTCCTGGGCGAGGATTTCGAGGATGGCTTTCAGCGCGCCGTAGCCGCGGGCGCGGTGCAGGCGCAGCTCGTAACAGAAGCGGCAGCTTTGCGCGAGCTGTCCGCCCGGCGCGAGGAGCGACGCGAGCGCGCTCACCGGATCGGCGCTGCCGCGCGAGCCCATCGCGTTTGCCGCTTCCGCAATCGCGTGCGCGTAGGCGGGACGGCCGTCCGAGAGCGCCTGCACCAGCCGCGCCAGCTCGTCCCGCTGCCGCTCGACCTCCTCTTCCACTTCCGAACGGCTGCCGCCGCGGACGTGATCGTCATGGTGCACGCCCGGCAGCGTTGCGCGGACTTCGGCGGCGGTGAGCGGCGAGACGTGGATGATCTCGAACTGCGCCGGGGCGTCGCGCAGCAGCCGAAGCGCGCGGGCGATGTAGCGGCTGGTCAGCACGAACCGGTTGCCGCTCGAGGCCAGGGCGCCGAGCAGATCGCGGAGCACGCTGCGCAGGCCCGGAAAGCTTTCGAAGGTGCGCAGCTCGAGGACCTCGTCGAGCAGGAAAGTGGCGGGCATCGTTCCGGGCGCCCGCGCCGTATCGAGGAATGCGAGAGCGGCGTCGAACGCTTCCCGCGCGCCCGCTTCCGTACCGGGCGCCGGCGCGAATGCATGCGAGGGAAAGGGCGACGAGTCGCGCAGCGCGTGCAGAAAGCGCTCGGGGGTCGTCGCGATGTGTTCGACGTCCACGTATTGCGCGGCGCTCCGTCCGATCAGATCGCGCAATCGCAGCAGCAGCGATGTCCGTCCGCTGCCGCAGCCGCCGAGGACCACGGCGATGCGCGGACCACTTGCGGAAGATCCGTCCAACGCCGCCAGAACGCGGCGCTCCAGCGTCGGGCGCTCGGGGATCATCATCGGCGTGTACCCAGCATTGGCATGTCGATTCCGCTCTCTCGCGCAGTCGCGATCGCGTCCGGGTAACCGGCGTCGGCGTGCCGCACGACGCCGCTGCCCGGATCGCAGGTCAGCACACGTTGCAATTTTTCGTCGGCTTCGCGCGTGCCGTCGGCCACGATCACCATCCCGGCGTGCAGCGAGTAGCCAATCCCGACGCCGCCGCCGTGGTGCACCGACACCCACGTCGCGCCGGACGCCGCATTCAGAAGTGCGTTCAGAACGGGCCAGTCGGCGATGGCGTCGCTGCCATCGCGCATGCCCTCGGTTTCACGGTTCGGCGATGCCACCGAACCGGCGTCGAGATGGTCGCGGCCGATCACGATTGGCGCGCTGACCACTCCGCGGCGCACGAGATCGTTGATCGCCAGACCGAACCGGGCCCGCTCGCCGTAACCGAGCCAGAAGATCCGCGCGGGCAGCCCCTGGAACGCGACGCGTTCGGACGCAAGGCGT
The DNA here is from genome assembly GCA_046765855.1 of Acidobacteriota bacterium. Taxonomy (GTDB): domain Bacteria; phylum Acidobacteriota; class Vicinamibacteria; order Vicinamibacterales; family 2-12-FULL-66-21; genus JAICSD01. Next base: position 2,364 of record JBKPSE010000624.1, read on the forward strand.
ATCCAGCGGCAGAGCGCCGCATCATCCTTGAACATTTCGAGTGCGAGGCGATCGGTCGCGGCAATGTCCGCCGGATCGCCCGAGAGCGCCGCCCATCGGAATGGGCCCTTGCCGCGGCAGAACAGCGGGCGGATGAACTCGGGCACGAACCCCGGGATGCGGAAGGCGTCGACGACGCCCGCCTTTTCCGCCTGGGCGCGGATGTTGTTGCCGTAATCGAAGACAATCGCGCCGCGCGCCTGCAGTTCGAGCATGGCAGCGACGTGCGCGCCCATCGCCGCCGTCGAGCGCCGGATGTATTCGGCCGGATCCGCGCCGCGCAGCGCGACGGCATCGGCGAGCGGCATTCCGTTGGGCACGTAGCCGTTCAACGCGTCGTGAGCGGAGGTTTGATCGGTGACGATGTCGGGGACGACGCCGCGGCGTACGAGCTCGGGCAGCACATCGGCGGCATTCCCCTCGAGCGCGATCGAGCGGGGCTGCCCCTCGGCGCGGCAGCGCGCCACGCGGGTCAGCGCCGCGTCCAGCGAGCGGACGTGTTCGTCGACGTAGCGGGTTTCGAGCCGACGCTGGATGCGCGCCGGATCGACTTCGATGACGAGCGCTATCCCTTCGTTCATCGTCACCGCGAGCGGCTGGGCGCCGCCCATGCCCCCGAGGCCGGCGGTGACTACAAGTTTCCCTGACAGGGTGCCATTGAAATGACGCCTCGCCAGTTCGGCCAGCGTTTCGTAGGTGCCCTGCAGGATGCCTTGCGTACCTATATAGATCCAGCTGCCCGCGGTCATCTGTCCGTACATCGTCAGGCCGCGGTCTTCGAGGTCGCGGAACACGTCCCAGTTCGCCCATGCCGGCACGAGCAGTGCGTTGGCGATGATCACGCGCGGCGACCAGGGATGCGTGCGGAACACGGCAACGGGTTTGCCGGACTGCACGACGAGCGTCTCGTCATGTTCGAGCCGCCGCAGCGTGTCGACGATTGCGTCGAACGCTTGCCACGACCGTGCCGCACGCCCCGATCCCCCGTACACGATCAGATCGTCCGGGCGCTCCGCCACGGCGGGGTCGAGATTGTTCATCAGCATCCGCAGCGCGGCTTCCTGCGGCCAGCCTTTGCAGGTGATCGCGGCGCCGCGCGGTGCGCTGACGTGACGGCTGAGCGTGCTCATGTACGAAACGCGTGGCGTCGCAGCCGTCACGCGCGGAAGGTTAGCAATCTAGAAACGTACGCGCGCGTTGTCAAATTGATTTTGAAAAATTTTTTATTTGACTTCTATCGCGCACGCGCGTTCCACCGAACCGCGAGTGATCAACGTCGAGATCGCCTCGATGTCAGACGAAGGCGGACGATCCTCGACGAGGGTCGGCACCGTTGCCCGCACGAGTTGATGCACCGGCGCGAGCGCGGACGACGTTGCCAACGGCGCCAGCAGATCGATCGCCTGGCACGCGAGCAGCACTTCGATGGCGATGACGCGCGTCGCGAGCTGAAGCGCGCGCTCCGCCTTGAGCGCGGCCGCCATGCTCATACTCACGTGGTCCTCGCGATTCGCCGAGGTTGGAATCGTATCGGCGCTGGATGGATGCGCGAGGGTTTTGAGCTCGGAGGTCAGCGCGGCCGCGGTCACCTGCGCCATCATGTAACCCGAGTGCAGGCCGGAGTCCCGCGTGAGAAACGGTGGCAGTCCGCTCAGCGCCGGATTGACCAGCCGATCCGAACGTCGTTCCGAAATGGTCGCGAGCTGGAGCAGTCCCAGAACCAGCACATCGGCGGCAATCGCCAGCGGCGCGCCGTGAAAATTGCCGCCCGACACGATGTCGCCGGCGTCGCTGAACACCATCGGGTTGTCGGTCGCGGCGTTGGCCTCGATCGCCAGCGTCGCGCGCGCCTGCGCGAAGGCGTCGCGGGCGGCGCCGTGCACCTGCGGCGCGCAGCGCATCGAGTAGGCGTCCTGGACGCGGCCGCAGTTCTCGTGCGAATGATTGATCGCGCTGTTCTGCAGCAACGCCAGGAGGTTGGCCGCCGAGCGGCGCTGTCCTGGATGCGGACGCGGATCGTGCAGCCGCGCCTCGAACGGATGAAATGAGCCGCGCAGCCCGTCGATCGACAGTGCCGCCGCGATGTCGGTGGCGCGCGCGAGGCGCTCCGCGCCCAGCAAAGCGAGGACGCCGACCGCGGCCGACCCTTGCGTGCCGTTGATGAGCGCGAGTCCTTCCTTGGCGCCGAGCTCGATCGGCGTGAGGCCGGCCCGGGCGAGCGCGTCCGCTCCGCTGAGCGTGCGAACGTCATCGGCGACGTTCGCGTGCCCTTCACCGATCAGCACCAACGCGAGATGCGCGAGCGGTGCGAGGTCGCCGCTGGCGCCGACCGATCCGCGGCTCGGCACGATCGGGTGTACATCTGCGTTGAGCAGGGCGATCAGCGCCTCGAGTGTGCTGCGGCGGATCCCGGAGTAGCCCTTGGCGAGCACGTTGGCGCGCAGCGCCATCATCGCCCGCACCGCGCGGGCGGGCAGCGGCTCGCCGACGCCGGCGGCGTGACTGCGCAGCAGGTTGCGCTGCAGCGCGCCGAGCGCGTCGCTCGCAATCTTGACTTCGGCCAGCGCGCCGAAGCCGGTGTTGATGCCGTAGACGGGCGCGTCGCCGGAGGCGCAGCGATCGACGACCGCTCGTGCCGCGTCGACGGCCGCCGCGGCGCGCGCGTCCAGCGCGACGCGCTCGCGCCGGTCGGCGATCGCTTCAATCTCTTCGAGCGTCAGGCGCTCGCCATCCAGCGTGATCATTGAATGAACTAGAATACTTCGGACCGATGTCTAGAAACATAGCGGTGCTTGGCGCGCAGTGGGGTGACGAAGGCAAGGGAAAAATCGTCGACCTGCTGACGCCGAACTTTTCCATCGTCGCGCGCTACCAGGGAGGGCACAACGCCGGGCATACCGTGTATGCCAACGGACGCAAGTTCGTGCTGCGGCTGTTGCCGTCGGGAATTCTGCACGAAGGGATTACCTGCGTCATCGGCAATGGCGTGGTCATCGATCCGCAGGCGCTCTTCGCCGAGATCGACGAGCTTGCCGCCGCGGGCATCCCGATCGGCAATCGCCTGGTGATCAGCGACAAGGCGCATCTCATCCTGCCGTATCACCGCGAGCTCGATCTGTTGAGCGAAGCGCGGCGCGGCGAGCGCAAGATCGGGACGACCTCGCGCGGAATCGGTCCCGCTTATGAGGACAAGATCGCGCGGCGCGGCGTGCGCGTCGGCGATCTCGCCAATCCCGAAGCGCTGATCAGCGCGATCAAGCACAACGTCGACGCGCGCAACCGGATCATCGGCGACTCGGTGATGCACGCCGAGAAGGTGCTCGACGACGTGCGTGTGGCATGGG
>JBKPSE010000625.1:0-6131 GCA_046765855.1 Acidobacteriota bacterium
CCACCGTTAGCACTGTTCATACGTTAGCACCTTCCCTTTGTCACTCGTCGCGCAGCGCCGCGATCGGATCGATGCGCACGGCTCGGCGTGCGGGAAGATAGGTCGCGAGCACGACCACACCGCCAAGCACGATGGCGACGCCGCTATATGTCGCCGGGTCCGCCGCTCCGACGCCGAAGAGCATCGCGCGGATCAGACGCGTCAGCGCGAGCGTCCCGGCCGATCCCAGCGCCACGCCGGCGGCCGTCAGCACCAGCATTTCCCCGAGCAACTGCCGGAGAATGAGGGAACGCGTGGCGCCGAGCGCAATCCGCACGCCGATTTCTTTCGTCCTTTCCGCGACCGCCCCGGAGGCCACACCGTACATCCCGACGGCTGCGAGGATCAGTGCAAGACCTGCGAACCCGCCCAGCAGGATCAGCACGAACCGGCGAAGACGGATCGAGTCCGAGTCGTGGATCACCTGTGACATCGCGCGCACATCCCACCACTCACGGAACGGGTCTGCGGCAGACAATCGTGAACGCAGGTCGACGGCGATTCGCGCCGCCTGCGCCGCCGAGGCGGCGCGCAGCAGCAGGAACATGTCATGTTCGACAATCTGCGTGTAGGGGCGATAGACCGTCGCGGCGGGTTCTTCGTCGAGATTCGCCTGACGCACGTCGCCCGCGATGCCGACAATCTCGCGCCACACACCCTCGACGGGAGCAGGGGCGCTGCAACAGGTCATGGGCGAACGTTCGAGGATGCGTATCTGCCGGCCAAGGGGATCCTGATCGCGGAAGTAGCGTCGCGCCACGCTGTCGCTGATGATGACGACGGGCCGCGAGCGCTCGTGATCCGCCTCGGTAAAGGCGCGGCCTTTCAGTACCGGAATGCCCATCGTTTGAAAATAGTCGGCACTGATCAGGATGTCGCCGGCCTGCGGCGCGTCGTCCGGCGTGGGAACGGGGCGTCCTTCGATCGCGAAGAACTGACGGCGAGCCCCGTGCAGCGGCGGCCGCGAGGTCACAGCAACGGAGGTGACACCTGGAATCGCGCGGGCGCGCGCCAATACGGCGCGCCAGAACTGCACCGCGTCGGGAAACGATCGGCCGCCCTCTGATCCGGTGACGAGGACGCTGTCCGGATTGAATCCCCGCGACGCCGCATAGACCTGCTCGAAGCTGCGGACGAGGAGACCAAAGCTTGCGAGAAGCACCAAGGACAGCGCGAGCTCCAGGACGATCAGCAGGCGTCTCGCGCGTTCGCGACGGGGGCCGCCGGTCAGCGTCTGCGTCGAGTCGCGGAGGCCGACATTCAGGTCGACCGTCGATGACTGACGAGCGGGAACCAGCCCGAAAGCCACGCCGGCGACCAGTGAGACGGCCATCGCGATCGACAGCACTCGAAGATCGACAGCGACCGTCAGACGTGCGGGAAGATATCCGCCGGAAATGGCCAGAGCAGTCAGCGAGTCCAACGAGAGGCGCGCCACGACAACCCCGAGGACGCCGCCGATCACGAAGAGCAGCGCATTTTCCGTGAGAAACTGCCGCAGCAGTCGGCCGCGCGACGCCCCGAGCGCCGAACGTACGAACGATTCTCGGCGCCGCGCATTCGCGCGCGCGAACAACAGATTGGCCACGTTCGCGAACGCAATCAGCAGCACGAGTCCGACCGCGCCAAGCATCAGCAGAAGGCCGGGCCTTGCCGCGGCGTCCACGGACGCGTAGTAATTGCCCAATGGCTCCAGGTCCAGGCGGCGTCCCTTGTTGCCGACCGTAGTTTGTTGCTCGCGTTGCTTACCGATTGCCGCCACGTCTGCACGGGCCTGGGCCATCGTCACACCCGGCTTCAGCCGCGCGAACAGGTCGAGGCTGGCATCGCTGTAGCTACTGATCACGAGCGGCTTCAGGACGTCGGCGTAGCTTCGGAGCACATTGGGCGGGAGCACGCCGACGATCGTATGAACGCCGCCGTCAATCACCAGCGTGGCGCCGAGGACATTGCGATCGGAGTTGAAGCGGCGCTGCCAGAAGCCGTGCGTCAGAATCACGACGCGATCGCGGCCGGATTGATCTTCCTCGGGGAGGAAGTTGCGCCCCGCGAGCAGCCGGACACCAAGCGCGGACAGCCAGTTTGGCGAGACGAGCCCGACGCCGACTGATTCGCGCGAGCCATCCGGGTGCACGACCACCGCCCCGAATCCATCGTCTGCCGCCACCTGCTCGAAGACCGCGCTTCGTTCGCGGATTGTCTCCAATTCTGGACGCGAGAAATCGTCGTCGCATGCTCGATCGCGCACTCCGGTGCCGCAGATCTTCACAAGGCGCTCCGCGTCATCGTAGGGAAGCGGACGAAATACCACGGTGTCGACAACACTGAACACGGCGGTAGTGGCGCCGATGCCCAGGGCGAGAGTGACGACCGCGATCGCGGTGAAACCCAGGTTGCGGCGGAGCATTCGCAGTGCATAGGAGAGGTCCTGCCGCAGCTGCTCGATCACGAATCCAGCTCTCGCGTCCCGCACCTGCTCCTTGACCTGCTCGAGTCCTCCGAGCTCGATCAGCGCGGCACGACGGGCTGCGGCGGACGACGCGCCGGCGCTGCGCTTTTCTTCCGCCGAGAGGTCGATGAAGGCGCGCAGTTCCTCGTCGAGATCGTCCTCGACGCGATCGCGCCGTAAGAGGTTTTTGATGGCGCTCGCCAATCGTGATCGGATGGACATGTGCTTACTCGTGCCGCAGCGCGATGAGCGGGTCAATGCGTGAGGCGCGGCGCGCAGGAAAATAGGCGGCAGTCACCGCCAGCACGAGCAGCAGCGCGGTCGCGGCAAGGACGGACGAGGGATCGTAAGGCTCCACGCCGAAGAGTTGCGCCCGGACCAGCCTTGTCACCCAGACCGCGGCGGCGAGGCCGGCGGCCACGCCGGCAATCACGGTCCAGGCACTCTCCCGCACGACGAGCCAGCGCACCGCCGACGGCTGCGCCCCGAGCGCCATGCGCAGACCCAGTTCCGCCGTCCGTTGTGTGACGCCGTAGCTGAGAAGTCCGTACAGTCCGATACAGGCGAGCAAGACGGCGAAGCCGCCGAAATAGCTGGTCAACAGCGCGAGCAGGCGCTCGCGCGCAAACGAATCCTCGGTCTGCCGTTCCAGCGTCGTCACGCGGAATGGCGTGAGCCCTTGTTCGACGCGGCTGACGGCGGCGCGAACCGCTTGCGTCAGTTCCGCCGCCGAGCCCGCGTAGCGAATCTCGATTGTTGGCGTGTAGAAGATGTTTGCCGGCGCGATCTGAAAGATCGGGTAGTACACCACCTCGCGCGGCACGTCTTTCACGTTGGCATACCGCGTGTCCCTGGCCACGCCGACGACCTCGCGCGCTGCGGCGCCGGACCCGAGGATCTGCCCGATGGGATTGCCCTCGAAGTGGCGCGCGAGGCGCTCGCTGATGATCACCACGCTGGGCGCGCCGAGCGAATCGCGTTCGTCGAAGTCCCGTCCGGCGACGAGCGGAATCCCCAGCGTCGCGAAATAGCCTGGCGCCACGTGGTTGAAGGCGACGCGGATACGCTGCTCCTCGCTGAGCAGCTTGCCGTTGATTTCTCTGAAGGAGCTGACGAAGTAGTAATTGTCGCTCACTGGCCTGACCGCTGACATGGTCACCGCCTGCGCGCCCGGGACGGTTCGTAATTCGTCGAGCACGCGGCGGTAAATCCGCGGGACGTCTTCTCCCGTTCGCCCTGCCAGGCGAGGATCGACCGAGAACATGAGCACGTTGTGCCGGTCGTATCCCGGGTCCTGCGCCCACAGGTTGCCGAGCGTGCGCAGGAACAGGCCGGCTGCAACCAGGAGGATCAGCGACAGCGCAACCTGCGCCGCGACGAGCGTGCGGTCGAGGAGACGCCGCTGCCGGCCGCCGCCGATCTGACGAACGCCTGCGAATCGCCGCGGCGACGTGGCGCGAAGCGCCGGTATCAGTCCGAATAGCAGGCAGGTCGCGGCCGTGACTGCAATCATGAACAGAATCAATCGCCAGTCCGGCCCGACATCCAGCGGGATTCGTTCGGCCCCCGGGATCGCGATGCGAAGCAGGATGCGGCTGCCCCAGACCGCGAGCGCGAGGCCGAGCGCTCCCGCGCACGCCGCGAGCACCAACGATTCGGTGACGAACTGCCGGACGATGCGCCACCGGGCGGCGCCGACGGCGAGGCGGGTCGCGATTTCCCGCTGACGCGCATCGGAGCGCGACAGCAGCAGCGTGGCGACGTTGAGGCTTGCGAGCAGAAGGACGGCGCCGAGCAGCAGCAACAGCAGGCGCAGCCAGCGTTCGTATCCATTGCGGAGATCGCTTGCGTTCCCTCGTGCGCCCGGTTCCAGCCGCAACTGCCCCTCGCGCGCCAGCCGCTGATCGAATGGCGACGCGCCTTTCGCGGCATCGACAGTGACCTGCGCGAAAATCGCCTTCGATTCCTGCTCGGCCGCCGCGAGCGTGACGCCGGGCTTCAGTCGCGCCAGCACATAGAGCCACGTGGTGAACGGGCCCCGCCAAGGTGGTCGTCCTTCGCTCAACGCGGGCGACGCTTCGAGCGGAATGCTCACATCGTAGGGCCGTCCGACTTCCGTGCCGGAGAAACCAGCCGGCTCGACCCCGATAATGGTGAACGGCACTTGATTGAGCGTGATGGTCGTGCCGATCACGTCGGCGCGGCCGCCGAAGCGCCGCTGCCAGTAGGCGTGGTTCAGTACTGCGACAGTCTGCCCGGGACGATCGTCCGCTCGATCGATCAGACGGCCGAGCGCGGGCGCCAGCCGCAGCGTGCGGTAATAGTCGCCGCTGACGTAAACGCCGTCAGCGGCTTCGGGCTCGCCGCGCACGCCGACGGCCACTCTGCCGAACGGATAGTGCCAGCACACCGCATCGAGTGTGGTGCTGCGCTGCCTGATGGCTTCGAACTGCGGGTAGGGCAGGGAGTAGTTGAACCGGCCGCCGGGCTTTCCCCACGACGCCACCACCAGCCGGTCCGGCTCGGGCACATTGAGCTTACGCATCGCGATGCCGTCGAACAGCGAGAAGATGGCGCCGGTCGCACCAATGCCCAGCGCCAGCGAGGCGATGGCAAAGACGGCGAAGAGAGGACCGCGATGGAGAAGTCGCAGGGCATAGCGGACGTCCTGAATCCAGCTCTCGACGAACGCGCCCGCCTTGACCTCACGGACCTGTTCCTTCAGGGATTCGACGCGTCCAAGGTGAAGCATCGCGGCGCGTCGCGCGTCCTTGGCACTCATGCCGCGGCGCTGGTGCTCCTCCGCAACCGTGTCGAACGCGCCGCGCAACTCTTCCTCCAGCTCGCGCTCGATGCGGCTGCGATGAACCAGATTGCGCCAGAGGCTGCGAAGGCGGGAAAGGGCGGACATGGCGCTACGCCTCGAGCGCGCGGGCGATGGCCAGCGCGATCTTGTTCCACTGCGCCGTCTCTTCGCCGAGCTGTTTGCGTCCCGCCCTGGTCAGCGCGTAGTACTTGGCGCGGCGGTTGTTCTCCGAGGCCTCCCAGGTGGAGGACAGCCATCCGGCTTCTTCGAGTCGATGCAGTGCCGGAAACAACGATCCCGGCTGGACAACGAAGGTGCCGCCGGTGATCTGCTCGATGCGGCGGGAGACGCCGAGGCCGTGCAGTTCGCCGGCCGAGAGCGCCTTCAGGATGAGCAGGTCGAGAGTGCCGCGCAGCAGTGCGGCCTGGTCGCGGGACATCGTTCGCTCCTATCGAATTCCGATACGAGAGGCAGTCTGCGCCTCTTCGTATAGGAAGTCAATAGGAGCAAACGAAGGTGCTCCGAGCACCTGTAGCGCTACTGCAACCGGTCCTCTTTTATCTGGACCGTCTTCGTGCCGATCACCTTGCCGTCCACGGTCACTTTCACGAGATAGGGCCCGGGCGGCAGTGCGGGGGCGAAGCCGCCGCGGCCGCGTCCACCGCCGCCTCCGCCTCCGCCCTGCTGGGCGGCGGCAGGCGCAGCTTCCGCCGTCTGCCCACCTCGTGCACCCGGCGTCCCTCGGCCACCCGGCGCGGTCGTCGTCGCCGCCGGGCGATCTTCGCGGCCCGCTCCCTGCTGGCCCGCGGCCGGCGGGTTCGCCGGAGGGTTCTGCGC
>JBKPSE010000626.1:0-7117 GCA_046765855.1 Acidobacteriota bacterium
GATGAGGAGAGTCTTCGCGAGTCCCGGCACGCCGGTGATGAGACAGTGGCCTCCGGTGAAGAGCGCCATGAGGACCTGATCGATCACCTCGTCCTGACCGACGATGACTTTGTGGATCTCCGCGACAATCCGCTCGCGCCCCTGCGCTACCCGCTCCGCAATGACCGGAAGACCTGCCGTATCGGACGTCGTGTGCACCAATGTGTCAGCGAGTAGATGATTTCGTTGATTTCCATACGGTAGGCCATCGCGGTGTACTTCACGTAGCCGGGATACTCCGCCGCGTTCGACCACTCCCACCCGTCGCCCATGTCGACGTTCCAGTTGGCCAGGACCATGGCACGCCCGTGGTCGTCTTCGATCGCGCGCAGCGTCGCGATGTAGCCGCCCTTCTCCCACGTGCGCCCCTGCAGGAAGGAGCCGAGCCCGGGCGTCTGCGGAAACCCATCCATCTTGTAGAAGCAGCTGAAAATCGGATGCTCTTTCGGCAGGTCGACGAACTTGCGCTCGGGGAACACGCGCTTCATCTCGCGTTCGACGTTGGCCCATTCGATCGGCCCGTGGAAATCGTCGAAGGTCAGCGTGCCCCCGCGCAGCAGGTATTCGCGCAGGATCGGAACCTCGGTGTCCTTGAGACGGAGGTTGCCGCCTTCGACGATGTAAATCCACGGATGGGCGAAGAGCTCGGGATTTTCGAGCGTCAGATCGATCGGATCGTTGACCTGGATCGCGGTAGCCGTGCGCACGCGCCGCGACAGGTTCCACTCCGCGGCGGGCGCGTCGATGTACCACGGCTCGTCATACACGCTGTAGCCCGATCGCGGCGGCATCGTCCACGCGGTGTAGTGGATGCGGACGAACGTCCACTGCAGGCCGGCAAAGCGCGAGTCCGGTTGTGCCGGAACCGGCGGCGGCTGTGCCGCGGGCGCACCGAGCCAGAGGGCTGCCCCAAGCAGACCGAGACTCAACGCGCCGGCGAGCCGCTTCATTGCCTGCTCGTTCCACCTACCGCGTTGAGGAGCAGTTCCTGCGCGCGCTCGAAGCTCGGGGCGATCTCCAGCGCCGCCAGCGCCTCGCGCTTCGCTTCCGCCTTCATGCCGGCGAGCAGGTAGCTCTCGCCGAGATCGCAGTGCGCCGAGGCCTTGTCGGCGGCGCCGGTCTGCAGCGCCGCGCGGAACTCGCGCATGGCGACGACGTGATCGCGGCGCTTCAGCGCCAGGCGCCCCGCTTCGGTATGCGCCGCCGCGTCGAAGGGATCGAGGGCGACGACACGCTCGAGCGCGAGCACTGTCGCCCGCTCGTCAGCGGCAGCCTGGGCGAGCTCGAGCAGCTTGCGGGCCGCCTCGACGTTGGTGTGATCGGCGGCAAGAACCGCTTCGAGCTCCTTGATCGCGCGCGGACGATCGTTCAGCTTCTCCGCCAGCGCCGCCATCAGCACGTGCGGACTCTCGGGACCGACGGCACTGGGGACGAGCACCGCCGCGCGCTGCAGCGGCGCGTATCCCGAAGGATCGCCGGCCTCGGCGAGCGCCTGGCCGAGCGCGAGCTGCGCGACGTAACTCTCGGGCCTGGCCGCCGCGGCCGCCTTCAACGCCTCGATCGAGCGCGCGTCGACCGGCTTGTCCGCGTCGTGAAGCGCCCGCTTCATCGTCCCGAACTTCTCTTCCAGCGCCTTGTCGAAGCTCACCTGAAGCGCCGCCGTGTCGATCGACAAGGCGCGCTGGAGCGCCGTCTCGTTGTCGATGCCCTCGCCGAACGAACGGATCAAGGCGTTGAGCGCCTGCTGCCCTTTCGTCGCCACGATGTGGTCGACCAGCAGCGAGGCCTCGTAGTAGGCAAGCGAGATCGTGTCCGGACGCGTGAAGCCCGCGTTCAGATCGCGCAGCCTCAGGATCTTGTTCTTGTCCATCGCGCGCGCGAACGTGACTTCCATGTCGCGCCCCCACTCGGGGCGCTGTCGTCCTTCCTCGTAGACGGAGATGCCTTCGGTCAGCCAGCGCGGGATCCGCTGCTTCGACATCTGCAGCGTGATCACGTGAGCCATCTCGTGCCACAACGTGGCCTGCCAGCTGAACGGCGTCGAGGTGCGTGCCGTCGGCGAATCCATCGTCACGACCCGGCCGAAGCACGCGCCGAGCGCGCCAATCATGCCGGGCAGCCCGAGATTGCGGACCGCGAAGTCGTCGTGGTTCGGGAAGATTTCAACCAGGATCGGTCCGGTCGGCGTGAAGTTGTAGCGCGCCGACAGCGTCTTCAGCGCTTCCTGCGCCAGCGGCATCGCGTACTCGCGCAGCACCGGCGCCTCGTCGCGGTGCATCTTGAGGACGATGTCCCCTTCCTTGACCGTGACGAACTGCTCGAGGTTGTCGAGCATCTTCAGGAGATTGAAAGTGATGATGTCGTACGGATCGGCGCGGAAAGAGCGATCGAGCGCGCGGCGCGCGCCGGGTTCGTCGCCGGTCCGCAGCAGGTGCATGCCGAGATCGCCGGCGGCGCGGCTGTTGGTCGGATCGAGCGCGAGCGCTTTTTCCGCGAGCGCGGCCGCCTCGTCGAAGCGGTAGTGACTCGCCGCGTGCTGTCCCGCGAGCCGATAGATTTCGCCGTATCCGGGATTGATGTCGAGTGCCTTCGCGACATGTTGATCGAACGTCGCCTTGTCATCCTTGACGTAGGCCATCGCCGCGAGCAAGGCGTGCGCCTCGAGATGCGAGGGATTGAATGCGAGCACCTTGTCGATTTCGGCGCGCGCCTGCTCGTCGCGATCTTCGTCGAGGTGAAGGCGCGCCAGCAGCAGCCGCGCGTCGGCCAGATCGGGATCGACGGCGAGCGCGCGTGTCGCGGCTTCCGCCGCCTTGGGCGGATCCTCGTTCTCGAGCACGGCGGCGACGCCGGCCAGCGCCGGCGCCCATTCCGGATCCGTCTTGAGCACCGACTCGAAAGACTTGAGCGCCTGATCGCTGTTGTATTTCTCGAGGAACAGCCGTCCCCATGCCGTTTCGATGACAACGGGATCGCCGCCGGCGCGTTCCGCATCTCTGAACAGGCTGCTTGCGTCGCGCGGACGATTGAGCGCCTGGGCGGCGCGCGCAGCGCGGAAGAGCACCGCCGGGTCGGACGACGAGCCGCCTTGCCGATAGACGGCGGTGAGCATGGGCTGCGCGTCGCCGGCTCGGCCGATATGCCGATACACCAGCGCCAGCTCGAGTGCCGCGTCCCCCGTCGCATCCTTCGCGGCAATCGGCTCGAGCAGCGCCTGCGCAGCGCGGTAATCCCCGCGCTCGAACGCGAGCTGCGCGAGAATCACCGCTGCGGCGGGATCGGACTCTCCCTTCGCGCGCGCGAACCGCTCGGCCGCATCGCGTTTGCCATGCGCGATCGCCGCGACAGCGGAGCGCGCATCCGCGGCAGCGACAGACTGACGCACGGCTGAGCCGGTTGTCCCGAGGCAGACAAGGAGAAGGAGGACGGTCAGCAGACTTGCTGAGCGGGAAAGGAAGCGTCGCCGCATTAAATTGGCCCGATTATAGACCACCGTACAAGGGACTCCTGGACCTCCCTAGCAGGGTCTATGCCGAGTTAGACGCCCGAATCAGAACAGCGGTCGCCAGGTAAAGAACAGAACGGCGGCGAGGCCTTGCCCCATGGCGAAGCAAGTGACCAAAGGTGTGATGGCGCGCGGCCGCAGCATCGCCGCGAGCGCCAGAAACGTCGGAAACAGCGTCGCGGTCAGCCGCCCCATCGACAGCACGCCGCCCGCGAGCATCGGCGGCACCACATTGATAAGGATGAACGCGGCAAATGCCGGCCCGAGCCGCCGCGCGACCGGCCACAGCATCAGCAGCGTGAAGATCAGGGCAAGGCTGTTCATGGTGTCGTACGGAACACCTTCGAGCACGCGCAACAGTCCTTCGTCGGTCAACCAGCCGTAAGCGCGCTCCACCGGTGCAAGTCCGCTGTACGAGCGTCCCCACGCTTCATGCAGCCGAGCCCACCCGAAGAACGACCCTGTCAGCGAGTGGACGTAGGTGGAAAACGCGAGCATGCCGAGGCCCGGCGCCGAGGCGGCGAGGAGGGATTTGGCAATCTGGGAGCGTGGAAATCCGGAAGGTCCGGAACCTGTGAAAGTTCTGTGACGTTTCCACATCGACTCCGCGAGGATCAGCGCGAGCACGATGCTGAGGAAGCAGCCGTTGGGCCGCGTGACGCCGACGAGCGCGCCCCACAGCGCCGCCTGCACGAACTCGTCGCGGCGAAAGTGATAGATCGCAGCGGCCGAGCCGAGCAGGAAAACGGACTCGGTATAGGGCGCACTGAAGTAGATCGCGAATGGATACGCCGAGAGCAGGGCGACTGCCGCGGCCGCGCGGTCCTCGCCGATGGTGTCGCGCGCGAGGCGCCAGACGTACACGGCAGCCCAGGCGAACGCAATAACTGAGACGAACACGCCGCCCCACAACAGCCGTGTCATGCGCACCTGGTGCGTGATGCCTTTGGCGAAGGCACCGACCGGAAACCCGAAGGCCCGCTCGAGCATAGGGAACGCGGGAAAGAACGCGACGTTCTGCTGCTTGTCGAACCGTCCTTCGAACGAATATCCCTCGAGCGCGATGCCCGCGTACCATCCCGCGTCGAAACGTGCGGGCAGGTTCTCGACCGGATTTCCCGATACGCGGAATCCGATCAACTCCTGCGGCACGCCGACGGTGACGACCGCGAAGAAGCCGATGAGCAGCACCGCCGCGCGCGTAGCAAGCGCCGCAGGCACGATCGCGGCAACGGATCCTTCCGCAGGTGCGCGCAGTCCTCGGATCACTCGGCGATGGAGCGGCTCGGCGGGCGACGCCGCGTGACGGATCGCGAGCAGCGCGACGGCAATGAAGATCAGGCGAGCCGGGCCGTGTACGCTGATGCGCAGCGGCCCGAGATACAGGGAGAACCCGCCGAACAGGACGACGAAGAGGCAGAGAACGGCCGCGGCGATTGCCGCAGCGTCCATCACGCGCACCCAGGCCGGTACGCGGGCGGGCTGCATCATCGCGCGCTCATTCTACCTGCGAGCGCCGCTTCCTCCACGCGAATGCGGCGGAGCATGAGCGCGCCGAAGCCGACCACCGCCGCCGGACCTGCAGCGATCGCGTGCATCGCCAGCGCGCAGCCCGCGAGCTCGCCGGCGACCGCGAGGTAGTTCGGGTGCGACAGCCAGCGATACGGTCCGCGCCGCGTTCGCTCGGAATGCGGCGGCACCAGCACACGAAACGTCCACCGCGGCCCGAGCGACGCCATCGCCCAGTACTTCAGCATCTTTGCGGCGACGAAGACCACCGCGCCTGCAGCGACGAACGCGTCGAATGCGACGTGCCGTGCCACGCCTTCGCCGAGCATTGCCACGAACGCACCGGGATACGCGAGCTGCATGGCCGCGTAGACATCCCCGGCCGGTTCCACCGCGCCGCGCGCCCGCAGGGCGCGATCGTGCCGTTGCGAGATGGCCGCTTCGATCAGCATGCTGCCAAAGATCACGACTGCCCCGAGCAGCACGATCATCGTGCCACGTCCCCGGCAAACGCGATCGTTCGCCGCAGCAGCCAGGGGGCCGCATGCGCCGTCAATGTGGCGAGCTGCACCGTGAACGGATGGTCGACGACGCCACGCAGCGTGCGGTTGAAGCGCCACTTGGAGGCGAACTCGCGCCGCCGCTCGCGCATCAGGCGATCGTGCGGCCGCGCCAGCCTTCCCGCCAGCGAGGCAAGCGCAGCGGCTGCCGCCAGCTCGCCGCCGCGAAAGGCAAACCGCAACCCGTCGCCGGTCATCGGATCGATGAAGCCGGCCGCATCGCCCGCGAGCAGCAGGCCGGGCAGTCCGGCGCTGCGCGCATCGACGGCGAGAGGGCCCATCACCGCGGGGGCCGTCAACAGGCGCGCTCGCGCAAATCGATCGGCCAGCTCCGGTTCGGCCGCGATCGCGCCGAGGAGCACGGCGCGAGGATCCGCGATAGCGGTGGTGTGAGGGACGACGAGACAGACATTGGTGAGTGCAGATTCCGGGTGCGTGGACTCATCGGACTTCGTTCCTCGCGGGCCAGTGAACCTGCGGCCTGGCACGGGAGCGACGCCGATGTAGCGGCCGCGGCGCACGTGCATCTCGCCGAAGGTCGTCATTCCGGATACGTCCTCGAAGTAGGCGCCGATCGCCCAGCGCCGCGGCCGCGTGGGATGCCGAGCGAGACCGAGCGTGAATGCAAGGCGCGAGCGCCTGCCGTCGGCAGCGATCACCAGCGGCGCGGGCACGCGCAGGTCGCGGCCGTCGCGTCCGGCCAGTACGACGCCGCGCACGCGGACGCCGTCGCTCTCGTCCAGCAGCGGACCGCGCATGAGCACGCGCTCCTCGAATCGCGCGCCCGCGCCGACCGCCGCCTGCACCAGCGCGTGATCCAGATCGCGGCGCGCGATCGAGAAGCCGGTTTCACCGTCGCAATAAGCCGCCCGGACGCTGACGCCGCGCTCGCCGGTCACGATCATGCCGTCGATGCGCAGCGCCGCCGGCTCGATGCGTCCGAACAGGCCGAGACGGCGAAGGACGCCCGCCGCGCCCGGATTGATCGTGTCTCCGCACAGCTTGTCGCGCGGAAACGTCGCCCGATCGAGCAGCAGCACTCGTGCGCCGCCGCGGGCGAGCACCGTCGCGGCAATCGCACCCGCCGGTCCGGCGCCGCAGACGATCACAACGAACACGCTAACGCCTCAATTCCACAACTCCCAACGCCAACTGATTCCCAAACACCGTCCCCTCAGGCTCCGTCGACTCGGAGAGTTGGCAGTTGGAAATTGGCCGTTCGTTGGGAGTTGGAAGTTGGGAATTGGCCCTTTGTTGGAAGTTGCGGAGTTGCGGAGTTGCGGAGTTAACAAGAGCACTCACCCCTGAGGCGCGCCCAGAACAATGGCGCTGTTTTTCGAGCCGAATCCCAGGCAGTTGCACAATGCCGCCGCAGGCGAGGCCGCGCGTCCCCGGTTGGGAATGAAATCCATGTCGCAGCCCGGATCCTGTCTCTTATACACATCTGACGCTGCCGACGAAAGACGTGGGGGGGTGTTGGGGGGGGGGGGGGGGGGGGTTGGGT
>JBKPSE010000627.1:0-2163 GCA_046765855.1 Acidobacteriota bacterium
GAAGTAGATGGGTAAGTCCGGTCGCCAGGCCGGCACAGGGAGGTCGTCATGAAAGCTCTTTACGCCTTCGTTATCCTGACCGTGATCGGCGCGTGCGCATCGATCCAGCCGGTCGCGCTGCAGGCCGGGGAACGCTGCCGCCGCTGCCGCCAGCCGGTGAGCGACCTGCGCGTCGCGGGCGAGGTCTTCGATCAATTCCGCGCGCCGTTCGCGTTCCGCAGCGCCGGCTGCATGGCCAAGTACGTCAAGGTCACGCCGTCGGAAAAGATCACGGCGGTTTTCGTGACCGATTTCCAGAGCGGCCGACTGGTCAGGGCTGAAGACGCCTGGTTTGTCCCGGCCAAGCTCGCCGGCCCGAATGGCCGCACTCTGGAGTCCGATTACCTCGCGTTCAAATCGCGCGTCGCGGCGGACGCGGCGCGCGAGGGGCAGCCGCTGCTGCGCTGGTCGCAGGTCGTCGCCGAAGCTGCCGCCGACTAGTCGAGGCGGTCATGCCGGCCCCTCGACTGCACGGACTTCGGCGGCTCGTCGGCAACACGCCGCTGCTGGCGATTGAGTACACGTGGCGCGGTCACCCGCGCACGATCTACGCGAAGTGCGAGCAGCTGAATCTCACCGGCAGCATCAAAGACCGGATGGCGCTGCACATCGTCGAAGAGGCGACGCGTGACGGCCGCCTGCTGCCGGGCGACACGATCGTCGAGGCGACGAGCGGCAATACGGGCATCTCGTTCGCGGCGGTGGGCCGCGCGTTCGGCCACGCCGTCACCATCTTCATGCCCGACTGGATGAGCCGCGAGCGCAAGGACCTGATCGCCAGCTTCGGCGCACGGGTCGTGACGGTCAGCCGCGACGAAGGCGGTTTCCTTGGCTGCATCGCGAAAGCGGAGCAACTCGCGGCCGAAGACCCGCGCGTCTTCCTGCCCTCGCAGTTCTCCAACGAGGCCAATCCCGTCGCGCATGAAGCAACGACAGGACCCGAAATTCTCGAGCAGCTGACCGGCCTGGGCGTGTCGCTCGATGCATTCGTCGCGGGAGTGGGGACGGGCGGCACGGTGATGGGTGTCGGACGTTTCCTGCGCCGCTACGATCCGCACATCAAGATTCATCCCATCGAGCCTGCCGAATCGCCCACGTTGTCGACGGGCTATAAGTGCGGCAAGCACCGGATCCAGGGCATCTCCGACGAATTCATTCCTCCTGTCGTTCATCTCGTCGAACTCGACGAAATCATCGACGTGCACGACGGCGATGCCATTCTCATGGCGCAGAAGCTGGCGCGCGAATTGGGGTTGGGCGTAGGCATTTCGTCGGGTGCGAACCTCGCCGGCGCCGTCAAAGTCCAGACGCGGATGGGGGACGATGCAGTGGTGGCGACGGTATTCCCCGACTCGAACAAGAAATACTTGTCGACCGATCTTCTGCGCGCCGAGCCGATGCGCGACCACTACGTCGCGTCGGACGTCGAACTGACGGGCTTTGCCGTGCTGCAGCGCGTCTGCGCGACCTGTTGCGACAGCCTCGCCGGGATATAATCCCGGCGTGATGATCAGCACGACACTGGCGAAAGCCTTCAACGAACAGATCGGCCACGAATTCGGCGCCAGCATGCAGTACGTGAGCATCGCGGCGCACTTCCAGCGGAGCCAGCTGACGCTGCTGGCCAAGCTCTTTTTCGAGCAGGCCGAAGAAGAGCGCGAGCACGCCATGAAGTTCGTGAAGTACTTGCTCGACACCAAAGCGGACTTGCGCATTCCCGCGATCCCCGCGGCGACGCCGACGTTTGCGTCCGCGGAGGCCGCCGTCCACGCCGCGTTGACGTGGGAACAGGAAGTGACGAAGCAGATCACGGCGTTGATGGAGCAGGCGGTGAAGGACAACGATTACCTCGCGCAAAGCTTCCTGCAGTGGTTCATCGACGAGCAGCTGGAAGAAGTCGTCAAGATGGATCGGCTGCTCAGCGTCATCCGCCAGTCGGGTGAAAAGAACCTGCTGATGGTCGAGGCCTATTTGGTGCATATCGAAAAGGCAGGCTAGAGCTGCCTTGCGTCACAGACTCGCCACGCTTCTGCTTGGGAGTTTTGGACGTGCTTGTTGGGCGTTGATTGGGAATTGCGGAGTTGCGGAGTTGGTTGCGGAGTTGTGGAGTTGCGGAGTTGTGGA
>JBKPSE010000628.1:0-4688 GCA_046765855.1 Acidobacteriota bacterium
GCATCACCGCGTCGTCGAAGCCGAGCCGCATGCATTCCGTCTTGGCGAGGAACGAGTTGACGTAGTTGCCGGACACCTTGGCGCGCGTGGGCATCGCATTGGGATGGTGGCGGCTCTGCGACGCCACGTTCACGCGGATGCTGCCGTCCCCGTTTTCGGCGCCGTGGTAGTCCTTCCACGGCCACGCCGCGATCCCGGCATGGGCGCGCCCGGCATCGAGCGACAGATTCAGTCCCCCTTCGGCGAGATAAATGAGCGGACGCACGTAACATGCGGAGAGGCGATTCGCCGCGACGGTTGCGCACACGCCGTCGACGAGCGCTTCGGCATCCCATGGCAGCTCGCGGAAGCCGAGCGTCCGCGCGGAAGCGAGCAGCCGGCCGATGTGATCCTCGAGGCGGAACGCGGCCGGACCCGACTCGGTCTGGTAGCAGCGGATGCCCTCGAACACCCCCATCCCGTAATGCAGGCCGGCGGTCAGGAACGGAACCACCGCTTCGCTTTCCGGCACGAGCCGCCCGTTCATCCACACGAACGCCATAAGATCTCCTCGGCAAATAAAAAAGGCCGTCACCTTTCGGGTGACGGCCTCTGGTCCCAGCGATGTGCGCGTGCCGTCACCCGGTGCGGTTCGGGAGGATGGAGCGAATCGAAATGAGGCGCGCGAGCATGCTGTTATCGTCGGCCGGGCGCGGGACAATGTCAAAGCAGCAGTTTTTTGGAAACGATAAGCGCCGGTTATAACGGGAATTGCCCGTCCAATCTGCGGTAGCGGACAATGGACGCCGGCCCGTAAGGTAAGACCATGATGACGCTGCCTTCCACCGCCGAGATGTACCGCGCCCTGGTCGAGCGCGACCAGTCGTTCGAGGGGCTGTTCTACGCCTGCGTCCGGACGACGGGGATTTTCTGCCGGCCGACGTGCCATGCACGCAAGCCGAAACGCGAGAACGTGGAGTTCGCGCCGACGATCCAGGAGGCGCTGCACCGCGGCTATCGTCCTTGCCAGGTGTGCGCGCCGATGTCCGGCGGTCCCTCGGCGCCGAACTGGCTGGCGCCGCTGCTCGACGAAATCAAGCAGCATCCGGACGCCAGGCTGGGCGACCACGATCTTCGCGAGCGCGGCCTCGATCCCGTGCAGGTGCGCCGCACCTTCAAGCGCGGCTTCGGGATGACGTTCCAGGCCTACCAGCGCGCCTGTCGGCTCGGCACGGCGATGAAGTCGCTGCACGCCGGCGCGCCGACGATCGACGCCGGTCTCGACGCGGGATTCGAGTCGGACAGCGGATTCCGTGATGCGTTCGCTCGCGTGTTCGGCGATACGCCGGGCCGCGCGCGCGACAAGGCGCTGCTCACCGCCACCTGGGTCGAGAGCCCGCTCGGTCCGATGCTGGCGGTCGCGGGTGAAGCTGGCCTCGAACTGCTGGAATTCGTCGACCGCCGCGCGCTCGAGACCGAGTTGCGCGCGCTTCGCGGCAGACTTGGTGCGGCCATCGTTCCAGGGGATCATCCGATCCTGCGCCGCACTGCCGTTCAGCTGCGCGAGTACTTCGAGGGCAGGCGCCGCACTTTCGATATCCCCCTCATGCAACGCGGCTCGCCATTCCAGACGGCGGTGTGGACCGCGCTGCGCGAGATTCCGTATGGCGAGACGCGCTCGTATACCGACGTCGCGCGACAGGTAGGATCACCGTCGGCCGTTCGCGCGATTGGCCGGGTGAACGGCCAGAACCGGATCGCGATCGTCGTCCCCTGCCACCGGGTCATTCGGGCCGACGGATCGCTTTGCGGCTATGGCGGCGGGAAGTGGCGCAAGCAGTGGCTGCTCGAGCACGAACGACATCAGCGTGCCGCGCCTGCCGCACGCGCGTGATTTGATGCCGATGCCAGAGGCGTTGGCGCCGGCGGCGGTGCGTCGTCCGACCAGCGCGTTCAGCTAGCCGTTTCCACTCTTCGGTAGCGCGCCAGCACCACGAGATACACGCCGTAGGCGATGAGACCCGCGGCCGCAAGTACATACAGAGCAGGGTGAATTCCACCGAGCACGTGGATCGACTGCTGCGCTGCAGGCATGTGCGCCTGTCCCGCCGCGGCGTAGCGGAAGAGCAGCACCGCGAACGCACCGATCACGAGTCCTCGCGCGCCGATGCCGAAACGGCTGACGGCGACGATCCATTCGCGCGCGCGCGCCCCGACGCCGTACAACTGCAGACCCTGGCTCAATCGCGCGTGCAACGCGCGATACATCTCGAAACAGGCGAACGCGAGCAGTGCGGCCGCGACCAGAAAGAGAACGATCGGGCCCGAGTCTCCGGCCAGAATGTTCCGCAACCAGGGTAAATCCCGCGTCCCCTGTGAAAATGCGAGCCGTACGGCGGTCATGCCGAGCGCTGCGTACAGCAGTCCTTTGAGCACACCGAACGCGCGGCTGAAAAGGCCGCCCCACGTCCGGCCATCCCTGTCGCCATCGAAGAACGCGGCGAGCACGCGCCAGAGCGCGTAGCTGAAGAAACCGGGAATGAGCGCGATGAGCAGCGGCGTGCCGAAGGGCTGGCGCTGCAGCTCGCGGAACGCGCCTTCGGGATCGGTCAACTGCCCGCCGGCCCCCATTGCCCAGCGGACGGCGAGCGCGCCGACGACGATGTAGACGATCGCGTTGGCAATGAAGCCCCAGCGCGTCAGCAGTTCGAGCCAGCGCCGCGCCGGACGGCCGATCGCGCGGGCTGTTCCGTTGAAGGGAATCGCGTCCATGCCGCGTCCTGTTGCCAGCATCGTTCCAACCGGAGCTCGACCTGCGACAAGTCTCACGGATGCTATAATTTGCGTTTACCAATCAGCCAGCGAATGGACCAGAGCCGCATCCGCAACTTCTCCGTCATTGCCCATATTGATCACGGCAAGTCCACGCTGGCGGACCGTTTTCTCGAGCTGACCGGCGCCCTGCAGAAGCGGGAAATGGAAGCGCAAGTCCTCGATTCGATGGATCTCGAGCGCGAGCGCGGCATCACCATCAAGGCGCATGCGGTCCGGCTCACCTACAAGGCGGATGACGGCGAGACGTACATCCTCAACCTGATCGACACGCCTGGACACGTCGACTTTTCCTATGAAGTGACGCGCTCGCTGTCGGCATCGGAAGGGGCGCTCCTCATCGTCGACGCGTCACAGGGCGTCGAAGCGCAGACCCTCGCCAATGCCTACCTGGCGGTCGAGAACAACCTCGAGATCGTCCCCGTCATCAACAAGATCGACCTTCCCGGCGCACAGCCGGACGAAGCCAAGCGGCAGATCGAGGACATCGTCGGACTCGACGCGAGCGCGGCGATCCTTGCGAGTGCGAAGGAAGGCACGGGAGTCCACGAGATTCTCGAGGCCATCGTTCACCGGCTGCCGGCGCCAAAGGGGGAACCGGACGGCGCGCTCAAGGCGTTGATCTTCGATTCCTGGTACGACCCCTATCGTGGGGTCATCATCCTGTCCCGTATCATCGACGGCACGCTGCGCCCGGGGATGAAGATCAAGTTCATGGCCAAGGGGCAGGAGTATCAGGTCGAACAGGTCGGCGTGTTCTCGCCCAAGCCGCAACCGGTCGACGCGCTCGGCGCCGGGGAAGTCGGGTTCATTTTCGCCGCGATCAAGAACGTCAGCGACGCGCAGATCGGGGACACGATTACCGACGCGTCCAACCCGACTGCGCAGCCGTTCCCCGGCTTCAAGGAACTGAAGCCGATGGTGTTTGCCGGCCTCTACCCCGTGGAGGGCAGCGAATATCCGCAGCTTCGCGACGCGCTCGAGAAGCTGCGCCTGAACGACGCGTCCTTTCACTTCGAGCCCGAGACGTCACTCGCGCTCGGCTTCGGATTCCGCTGCGGGTTTCTGGGCTTGCTGCACATGGAGATCGTGCAGGAACGGCTCGAGCGCGAATTCGACGTCGACCTGATCACGACGGCGCCCGGCGTTCTCTACCGCGTCACCACCACCGACGGGCAGGTCACCGAGATCGACAGTCCGGCGAAATTACCAGACCCCGGCCGCATCGAGAAAATCGAAGAGCCGATCATCACCGCGATGATCCTGACGCCGTCGGCTCACGTCGGCGGCATCCTCGAGTTGTGTCAGGAGAAGCGCGGCGTCCAGAAAGGGCTCGAGTACCTCTCGACCGATCGGGTTCTCATCACCTACGACATGCCGTTCAACGAGGTGGTGCTCGACTTCTACGACCGGCTCAAGACGATCTCGCGCGGCTACGCGTCGCTCGACTATCATGTGACCGGCTACTGGGAATCGCCGCTGGTGAAGATGGACATCCTGGTCAACGAGGAGCCGGTGGATGCGCTGTCGGTGATCGTGCACCGTGACACGGCCTACACACGCGGGCGCGCACTGGCCGCGAAGATGCGCGAGCTGATACCACGGCAGATGTTCGAGATCGCGATCCAGGCGGCGATCGGCAGCCGGATCATCGCCAGGGAATCGGTCAAGGCGCTGCGCAAGAACGTGCTGGCGAAATGCTACGGCGGCGACATCACGCGCAAGCGCAAGCTGCTCGAGAAGCAGAAGGAAGGGAAGAAGCGGATGAAGCGCGTGGGTCGCGTCGAAATTCCGCAGGAAGCGTTCCTGGCCGTGCTCAAGGTGGGCACGGAATAATCCGAGTACGCTAGGCTTTCACCCGTGGCACAGAGCAGAAG
>JBKPSE010000629.1:0-5920 GCA_046765855.1 Acidobacteriota bacterium
GTTGTGGAGTTGAGTGGTGAACAATTGACCGCATTCACCATCGGCATCGACTACGGCACGAACTCGGTGCGCGCGGTGGTCGTCGACCTCGGCGACGGCCGTCCGGTCGGCACCAAGGTGTTCGATTACCCGAGCGGCGTCCAGGGTGTGCTGCTCGATCCGAAGCAGCCGCATCTCGCCCGCCAGAATCCTGAGGATTACATCGAGGGACTGCGCGTCGCGGTCGCGGGCGCGCTCAAGGAGGCGGACGCCGACCCGCGATTCAAACGCGACCGCGTGATCGGAATCGGCGTCGACACGACGGGTTCGACGCCGCTGCCCGTCGACGCGCACGTTCGGCCGCTGTCGGTGAACCCCAAGTTCCACAACAACCTCGCCGCCTATGCCTGGCTGTGGAAGGATCACACCTCGACGGCCGAGGCCGCCGCAATCACCGAAACCGCGAAGGCTCACGCTCCGGAACTGCTGGCGCCGATCGGTGGCACCTATTCGTCGGAATGGTGGTGGTCGAAGATCTGGCACTGCCTGAAGGTCGCGCCCGACGTTTTCGACGCCGCCACGACATGGGTCGAGCTCGCCGACTTCGTCCCCGCGGTCCTCGCCGGCATCGATGATCCGGCCAATATCGCGCGCTGCGTCTGCGCCGCTGGACACAAGGCGATGTACTCGAAGGCGTGGGGCGGCCTGCCACCCAAGTCGTTCCTGACCCGCCTCGATCCGAGGCTGGCCGATCTGCGCGATCGTCTCTACGACGACGCCCATCCTCCCGGAACGCCGGCGGGATTCCTGAGCGACGCCTGGGCGCGAAAGTTCGGCCTGCAGCCGGGTCTCCCGATCGCCATGGGGGGCTTCGACGCGCACTACGGCGCCGTCGGTTCCGGCGTTCGCGCCGGAACGCTGGTCAAAATCATCGGCACCTCGACGTGTGATTGTGCGATTGCGCCAGTCGCCGACAAGATCCCTGATGTTCCAGGCATCTGCGGCATCGTCGATGGCTCGATTCTGCCTGGCTACTTCGGCATCGAAGCAGGGCAGTCGGCGGTCGGCGACCTGCTGAAGTGGTGGGTGGAAGGCGTCTGCGGCGGCGGGGAAGATCTGCACGCGCAGCTCTCCGCCGAAGCGGAGAAGCTCGCACCGGGAGAGTCGGGACTGGTCGCGCTCGACTGGAACAACGGCAACCGGACGATCCTCGTCGACACCCGACTGACGGGCTTGATCCTCGGGCAGACGCTGCACACCACCCGCGCGGAGATCTATCGCGCGCTGATCGAGGCGACCGCGTACGGCGCCCGCGCGATCATCGATCGCATGCGCGAGTACGGCGTGGCCATCGATCGCGTGGTCTGCTGCGGCGGCATTGCCGAGAAGAACGACCTGTTCATGCAGATCTACGCCGACGTGCTCGGTCAACCCATGCTGATCGCCGGATCGCCGCAGACGCCCGCGCTCGGCGCTGCCGTCGCTGCCGCGGTGACCGCCGGCGCGGAGCACGGCGGATACAGCTCCTGGACCGACGCGCAGGTGCGCATGACGTCGCTCAAGGAGAAGCGCTTCGAGCCTCGGCCTGCCGCGCAGCGCGTCTACGATCGCCTCTATGGAATCTACCGGGAGCTGCACGATGCATTCGGCGGCGTCGCCAGCGCGAAGGCGGATCTGGGCTCGCTGATGAAGCGGCTCCTCGACATCAAGCAGACGGCGGGGCATGAACACGCGTAACGTCCGCGAAGCCGCGTTCGAAGCCAATCGCAGACTCGCAGAGACCGGACTGGTGCTCGGAACGTTCGGCAACGTCTCGGCCGTCGATCGTGCCGCCGGCGTGCTCGCGATCAAGCCAAGCGGCGTCGCCTACGACGCGCTGTCGCCCGAACACATCGTTCTGGTGTCACTGGAGAGCGGCGGCGTCGTCGAGGGCAACCTGCGTCCGTCCTCGGACACACCGACGCACCTCGAGCTGTATCGCGCGTTTCCGTCCATAGGCGGCGTCGTCCATACCCATTCCGAGTACGCGACGGTGTTCGCACAGGCGCAGCAGCCGATCCGCTGCATGGGCACCACACACGCGGACTACTTCCACGGTGACGTCCCCGTGACGCGGCCAATGACTGCGTTCGAAGTGGAGCGTGACTACGAGAAGAACACCGGCCTCGTCATCGTCGAAACGTTCCGCGCCGGACCGTCGCCAGATGCCATGCCCGCGGTGCTGGTGGCCAACCACGGGCCATTCACGTGGGGTGTGGACGCGTTCAAAGCGATCGAGCATGCGCAGGTGCTCGAGTTCGTCGCCCGTGTCGAGTGGCGGGTGCGCACGCTCAGTCCCGACGCGCCGAGGCCCGACGCGTGCCTGGTCGACAAACACCATTCGCGCAAGCACGGTCCCGGGGCCTACTACGGTCAAACAACGAAGGGCACGAAGGATACGAAGGACACGAAGGAGCCATGAACCTTCGGGACCTTCGCAAGGATCCTTCGCGGCCTTCGGCTGTGTTGTGGGACCTCGACGGCACGCTCGTCGACTCGGAAGAATTTCACTGGCTGTCCTGGCGCGACACGCTGCGTCAGGAAGCCATCGACCTTTCCTACGATCAGTTCCTCGCCAGCTTCGGGCAGCGCAACGATCGAATTCTCGGCGGCTGGCTCGGCCCCGACGCCGATCCCGAGCGCATTCGCCGCATCGGGGAGGCGAAGGAAGCGGAGTATCGCCGGCTGGCGCAGACGCACGGCCTGCAGCCGCTGCCTGGCGCACGTGAGTGGCTCATCCAGCTGCGAAACAGCGGATGGCGGCAGGCGATCGCCTCGTCGGCGCCCGGCGAGAACGTCGAAGTCATGCTGCGCGTGCTCGATCTGCGTCAGTACCTCGACGCCATCGTTTCGGCGGAGGACGTGACGATCGGCAAACCCGACCCGCAGGTCTTTCTCACCGCGGCCGCGAAACTCGGCGTGCCGCCGGAACGCTGTGTCGTCGTCGAAGATGCCGCGGCGGGCGTGGAAGGTGCGCGGCGCGGCGGAATGAAAAGCATCGGCGTCAGCCGCGACGGCTCGCTCGCCGCCGACATCGTCGTCAAGTCGCTCGCGGATCTGCCTCCAGACGCGTTCGAGCGCCTGCTGGCCGCGGCCTGAACGCGGCAATCACGAAAATCAATCCTGTCGGCTTCAGGCGGCACTCAGCGCTTCGGCTTCGCCGTCGATTCCCTGACGACGAGCTTCGTCGGCACCTGGTAGACATCTCCCTCGAGACGCTCTCCGCCAATCAGCCGGAATAACGCATCGAAGGCCGTCGAACCGACATCGCCGGCGGACATCCGCACCGAGGTCAGCGGCGGATTGGTGTAGCTGGCGAGCGGAATGTCGTCGAATCCGACGACCGAGATGTCGGCCGGCACGCGCAGGCCCGCGGCGTCGATCGCGTGCAGCGCGCCGATCGCCGTCCAGTCATTCGAGCAGACGACGGCGGTGGGCGCCTTGCCGGACCGAAGCAGCGCGGCCATCGCCTGCTGTCCGCCTTCGGCGGTATGCGTGCCCTCGCGAACCAGCTTCGGATCCCCTTTGAGCGAATGCGCGCGCAGGCCGTCGAGGAACGCCTGGCGCCTGGTGCGCGCGGAATGCAGATCGAGCGGTCCGGTGATGAACGCGATCCGCTTGTGACCGAGCGCGACCACATGATCGACCGCCTGGCGGATCCCGTTCGCGTAGTCGATCAGCACGTGGCTCATGCGCGGACCGACGCGGCCGACGTCCATGAACACGAGCGGCACGCCGCGCCGCGCCAGCTCCTTGATCAGGCCGAGATCCATTTCCGACGTCATGATCGCGACGCCGTCGACCTTGCGCTCGAGCATACGGCGGACGCAGCCGACCATGCGCGTTGTCTGGTACCCGGTACTCGTCAGGATGAGATCGTACTGGTGCTGCGTGGCGAGCGCCTCGAAGCTGTGAACGACTTCGGGGAAAAACGGATTGGTGATGTCGGACACGATCAGTCCGAGCAGGCGGCTGCGCCCCGATACCAGCGCGCGTGCGTGCGAGTTCGGGTAGTAGTTGAGGGCCGCCGCGGCGCGCCAGACCTTGCGCGCGGTCTCCGGCCGCACGGTGCCGCTCTGGTTGAGAGTGCGGGAGACCGTCGCGGTCGAAACGTTCGCGCGCCGGGCGATCTCTTCGATGTTCAGCTGCCGCTCTCCATCTTCTTCCATTTGGCGGCGTAGTCGTCCACGTTCTCTCGCGTGACGACGTCGACGCCGGAGTCGATGATCTGCGCCGACGGCATCTTGCCGTGCTTGATGTCGTAGAGCAGCTTCACCGACTCGCTGCCCCAGCCGAAGTACTTCTGGCCGATGAGCACGGTGACCTTCCCCTCGCGCAGCAGGTCCAGCGCCGGCTGAATCGTGTCGAACGAAATCACTTTCGTCTTCGCCGGATCGACCACCGCCGTCGCGTTGCGCGTGAAGACAGGCCAGCCGCCGGTCGACAGCCACGCGCCGAGATCGGGATACCGCTTCGTGCCCGTTGCCATCAGCTCCGCGCAGCGGACAGAGTCCTCTTTGATGTCGAAGGTCTCGACCAGCTGGATGCCGGGCGCTTTCGCCAGCGCCTCTTTAATCCCGTCGAGGCGGCGCTGCAGATTGGTGGCGCCGTAGCTGGTGATGATTGCCACTTTGCCCTTGCCGTTGAGCAGACGGACGGCCTCCTCACCCATGATCCGGCCGGACGCGAAATCGTCCACGCCGTAAAACGCGTAGCGCTTGGATTTCGGAGCGTCCGAGTCCCAGGTCACGACCGGAATGCCGGCGTCGATCGCCCGGTTGATCGTCTCGGTCAGGAAGTCCCCGTTCAGCGACGAGATCGCGATGCCGTCGACCTTCTGCGTGATGTAGGACTCGAGGATCTCTTTCTGCTTCAGCTGGTCGGCATTGGTGGGCGCGTTCCACAGGATGTCGACGTCGCCATATTCCTTGGCCTGGCGCTCGGCGCCGATCTTGGCGTAGTTGAACACCGGGATCTCGAGTGCCTTTGGGATCACCGCGAACCGCAGCCGCGGCTTTGCCGCTTGGCCGCCGGATGCCGGTGACTTGTCGCCGCCGCAGCCGGACAACGCCAGGATTGCCGCACACGCCACCATCAACGCTTTTCGCATCACGTCCTCTTTTTCAACAGCAGCTGATCGACCACGACGATGACGATGACGACCAGCCCGACGATGAGCCGATCGTAGAACGTCGCACCTTGCACCTGAGGCAGCGCGTTGCGCAGCACGCCGAAGATGAGCGTGCCAAGCACGGCTCCAATCACCGAACCGCGGCCGCCGGCGAGACTCGCCCCGCCGACGACGGCTGATGCAATGATATCCAGCTCGTAGCCGGTTGCGAGATCCGCCTTGCCCTGTCCTTGAACCAACACCAACACCACGCCGGACACGGCGGCGAGGAGGCCCGAGATCACGTAGACCGAAGTTTTGATCCGGTTGACCGCGATGCCCGAGAACAGCGCCGCGGTTTCGTTGCCGCCGACCGAGAACACCGCACGTCCCCACTGGAAGGTCGTCATGAAGAAGTGGAAGATCAGGGCAACCACGACCATGATGATCGGCGCGACCCAGTCGGCGGGCAGACCGAGCGGCCGCCAGCCGCCGATCAGCCGGCTCGACACGTCGAAGTACTGTCCTTCGGTCAGGATGAAGGCAATGCCGCGCGTAATCCCCATCACGCCGAGCGTGGCGATGAATGGCGGGAGGCGCACGATCACCACCAGCGCGGCGGTCAACAATCCCGAGGCGAGACCGACGAGTACGCCGATCAGCATGGCGGGACCAAGGCCCCAGTCGTGAGTGACGAACAGCTGCGCACCGACGACGCCGGCGAGCGCCATCACCGCGCCGGGCGCGAGATCGATTCCGCCGGAAATGATGACGATTGCCGCGCCGACGGCG
>JBKPSE010000630.1:0-4518 GCA_046765855.1 Acidobacteriota bacterium
CGAAGCCAAAAAGGATCTCGCCGCAATCGAGCACGAGATCCGCTAACGCCGCGTCCCCCGGGTACTTCCGGCGTCAGGTCTGCAAATACGTCGGGGTCAGGTCTGCAAATCGGACGATGCGGGTGCCAGGTCAGAGCCGATTTCCAGACCTGACCCCGTCACAGGCAGTTTTGCAGACCTGACCCGGGGGCCAGATCGGGGGTCAGGTCTGCGAATCGGACGTTGCGGGTGCCAGATCAGAGCCGATTTCTAGACCTGACCCCATCACAGGCCATTTTGCAGACCTGACCCCCGGGTCCAGATCGGGGTCAGGTCTGAGAATCGGACGTCGCGGGTGCCAGATCAGAGCCGATTTCCAGACCTGACCCCATCAGAGGCAGTTTTGCAGACCTGACCCCCGGGCGGGGGACGAGGGGTCAGCGTTCGAAGGCGCGGCGGAGGAGCGCAATCGCCTGCGGCGCTTGAATCGCAAGGTCGGACGGGCGCGCTTCGACGCTGATGCGCTTGTCGTAGCCAATCGCCCGCAGGTTGGCGAAGAACGGCGCGTAGTCGAACTCCTCCCACTTCAACGGGAACACCCGCCCCTGCGGATTCGCCATGTGCAGATGGCGCAGGTGATCCTTGGCGCGGATCACGATCGCGGGATCCTCGTGCTCGCTGGCGAGATGATAGAAATCGATCATCAACTGAAAGTTCGGATGATCAATCGCCTTTACGAGCTCGAGTCCCTCGGCGGCGGAATTGATGATGTTGGTTTCCTGCGTCCGCAGCGGCTCGATGGTGATGGTGATGCCGTAGGGCTGCGCTGCGCGCGCGGCGCGTCGCCCGAAGTCGACCAGCTGCTTGAACGCGTCTTCCTTCGCGAACCCCTCGGGCACCCTGCGGGCGCCTCCGCTGCCAAAGACGATCACTTCGGTCCCGAGCTTCGACAGACGGCTCACCACTTTCCTGACGTGCGCGTCCTGCGCCGCCGGATCGGTCTGCGGGCCGGTCAATTTGATCGCGGCGGGCACGAACAGGTTCGCGGCCGGGGTTGGGACGCCCAGCGATTTGACCTTGGCGGCCGCGGCGTCGAACGCTTCGTCGGACAGAGCGGCGATTTCAGTCGCGGAGAGCTCGACATAATCGAACCCGGCGGCCTTCGCCGCTTCCAGATTTTCGAGGCCCGTGCAATAGCCGACACGCACCTTGGCACCGCCCGCCTGCCACGCGCAGACAATCGCACTCAGCGTCACCAGCGCGGCAACGATCATCGGTTTGATCACGCGCGCATTATACGGCCCACGTCAGCGCCTTTGCACCGGCAATCAGGCTGGAGGTAACACGAACATGCGAAGAGCGGGATTCGTTGCCGCCGCGCTGGCGCTGGCCCTCGCGGCGGGATGTAACAAGGACAACCGGACGTCGAATACGACGACAGGCTCGGCTGTCGGCACGGCCGGCAAAAGCGACAGCGGTCTGAGCAGCGGTGATCGGGATTTGATCCGCGACGTCGCCATCATGAACGCCGCCGATCTCGACCTCGGCCGACTCGCGAGCGAACGTGCGGCAACGGCCGACGTGAAGCAGTTTGCCCAGATGATGGTCACCGACCACACCGGCGCCGGCGACAAGCTGAACCAGTTCGCGTCGCAGCACGCCGTGGACGTACCGGTCCAGCTCGACGACAAGCACCGCGATATGCGCGAAGACCTGGCCAAGAAGCAGGGTATGGATTTCGACAAGGCGTACGCGGACGCGATGGTCGACGAACATCAGAAGCTGGTCGACAAGCTCGAGTCGCGGATCGACAAGAACACGATCACGCGGGCGGAAGTCGACAACAAGAACGCGCCCGACGCCAAGGTGAAGGCGCAGGCGGTGATGCCGGAAAAGAGCGACAATCCGAACACGCAGGCGGTCAATCAGTTTGCCGCCGATCTGTATCCCGTGGCCTACGCCCACCTGCAGGCGGCAAAGGCGCTGCGCGATGGTGTGAAGAAGCGCGCGACCGACTAGCCGCTCTCACGCGCGACCAGGGTCCAGGTGCCGTCCGGCGCCTGCACCCAGGCGCGCCGGTGCATGTCCAGCCAAGGGCCGTTGGGCGAATCCTTCCTGCGATCGGAAGCAAGCCGCAGCACGTTGCCGTCGAGATCCTCGACCTGCATCTCGAGGCCCCAGTAATAGTTCGTCGGCGGATGACGGATGCGCGCGCCCTTCGCCCGCAGCTCCTCGAACAGCAGGTCGCAGTCGCCCACGCCTATCCAGGCCCACGCGCCTGGATTGCCCTGATCGCCCTGCACCAGAAACAAACAGCAGCGATCGCGCGACACCGACGTGATGATCGGCGCTTCCTCCCAGTCGATCTTGAAGCCCAGGACGGTGA
This sequence comes from Acidobacteriota bacterium, assembly GCA_046765855.1. Classification (GTDB taxonomy): domain Bacteria; phylum Acidobacteriota; class Vicinamibacteria; order Vicinamibacterales; family 2-12-FULL-66-21; genus JAICSD01. Next base: position 2,366 of record JBKPSE010000630.1, read on the forward strand.
CGTAGTACTCGACGCTCGCCGACAGACTGGCGACGCGGAAAATCGGCGCGGCGCCGCTGAACGATGCCTTACCCATGTTTCGGCAGCCGCTTGAGCAGCGCGCCGGCGCGCCGGAACCACTGCCGCTCGCGGCGGCGAATGTAATCCGGCATCGTCGCTTTCTTGCGGAGGACGCGCTCCGCCCATGCGCGAGCCTCGGCGGTGCGTCCCTCGCTGGCGAGAAACGTCGCGTAGTTGTATTCGGTCTCGGACAGTGTCGACGTTTCCGTCACGGAGGCGAACAGCGCCGACGCTTCAGCGCTGCGCCCCAGCTTGGCGAGCGCGTGCGCGCGCAGGCCCGCGGCGCGCTGGTAGTCGTACTTCGGATCGCGCGCGGTCACGGCGGCGAGGTCCTCTTCCGCGGCCGCGAAATCGTTCAACGCCATCGCGCACAGCGCGCGATGGTAGCGCGGGTCGAGGGCATCGGATCGCGCGATCACCTTGTCGAAGCACTCGCGCGCGCGCGCGAATTTCCCGTCGTCCAGCAGCAGGTCGCCGAGCTCCTCGTAATTGCCGACCGATGGATTGTCGAGGACCATCGCTTCGAGCGCCTTGATCCGCTTGCGCCGCGGAAAGGCCTGATAGACCCCGTGCAGCAGCCGTGCGTCCGGCACGACCTCGACGAAAATGTACACGAGCGATCCGAGTCCGCCGCCCATGAGGATGATCCAGAGCCAGTAGGTATCGGGGCGGCGGCGAATGAAATGCAGGATGGCCAGAGCCTGCAGCACGATCCCGTACGGATAGAAGAGTCCGAGCATCCGCGCCGGCGACTATAGCAAATCGACGAGCTGCCGCGTCGCCGACTCGCTCTCGAACCGCGCGTGCACTTCTTCTACGCCCGTGCGGGCGATCAGCGCGGCGACATTGTGCGCGCGAACGCCGCCGGCGGCAATAATCACGACTCGCCCGCGCGCGAGCCGCGCCAGCTTCGCGAGCGTTGGCGTGCCCTCCGCTGCCGTGCGGGCGCCGCCCGACGTCAGGATGCGCGAGACGCCCGCGGTTATGGCGTCCTCCAGCGCCCGTTCGAGATCCACGGTCTCGTCGAACGCCCGATGAAAGGTGACGGGAAACGTGTCGGCAGCCGCGACGATGTCACGCATGGCGGGGACGTTGACACGCCGATCGTCGGTCAACACACCGGCGACGATGCCGCGTGCCCCGGCGCGAATGAGTGGAGCGACTTGTTCGAGCGCCACAGGGCGGGCCATCGCGAACACGGGGACGGTCACCCGCTCGGCGACCGCCTGCACTAATCCAATCGGCGGTGTCGTCCCGCCCGACGCGAGGTCGACGCACAATTCGAGCCGCGCAGCACCGGCGCGCTCAGCGGCAATTGCCGCATCGAGCGATTCGACGACGGCCTCGAGGATCGGACGGCCCACGACGATCGGATAGTATCGCGGGCACATGACCGGCAAGTGGCGCGTCGTCGCCATGCTGTGGTGCATCTCGTTCTTCAATTACGCCGACCGCCAGGCGATCTTCTCCGTGTTCCCGCTGCTCGAACGCGAAATGCAGCTCACGCCGGTGCAGCTCGGGCTGCTCGGCTCCGGATTCGCGTGGGTCTACGGGCTGACGGCGCCGCTCGCCGGCGTGATTGTCGATCGCGTAAGCCGCAAACGCGCCATTCTCGGGGGCCTGCACGCGTGGAGCATCATCTGCGCCGCGACGGCGCTCTCGCGCAACTTTCGCCACCTGTTCCTGTTCCGCGCCGCGGAAGGGTTGGGCGAGACCTTTTACTTCCCCGCCTCCACGTCGCTCATCAGCGACTATCACGGCAGCCGCACCCGCTCGCGCGCGCTCGGCGCGCACCAGACGGCGGTTTACATGGGAACGATTGGCGGCGGCTTCTTCGCCGGCGCGATCGCGCAGCAATACGGCTGGCGCCCTGCGTTCGTCGTCTTCGGTGCGCTTGGCGTGCTGCTCGGACTGGTGCTTGCGCGCTTCCTCGAGGAACCGGCGCGCGGTGCATCCGACGAGGTTCGCGTCGCGGCGCAATCGCTCTCCTTTGGCGCGTTCGTCCGGCTGGTCGTTCGCACGCCCGCGCTGTTGTGCCTGCTCGGCGCGTTCATGTGCGCGAACTTCGTCGCCGTGGTCCTGCTCTCCTGGAT
>JBKPSE010000631.1:0-2670 GCA_046765855.1 Acidobacteriota bacterium
AGACAGGATCGGTGACGTAGTCGTGATAGGCCTCGTCGATCAGGATCACGGTGCTCGGCGACGCTTTCCGGATCCGTTCCACCATGTCGGTGACCGTCTTCGCGCCGTGTACCGTCGCCGTCGGATTGTTTGGATTGTTGAAGAAGACCAGGCCGCAATCGCCCTTCGACGCCGCGGCAATCATGCCGTCGACGTCGAGCCGCATCGCCGAATCGACCCTCACTTCGGTGAGCGGCAGCTTGTAACGTTTGGCGTAGCCGGTGCAGTTCTCGAACGTCGGCAGAGCCGTGACCAGCGATTTGGTCGGCGTCACCCACGCGCGCATCGCGCTCTTGAGAATCTCCTGCGACCCGGCGCCGAGGACAACGTTCTCCGGCTTGACCTTGAATTTGTCGGCGATCGCGCTCACCAGCGCGGAATCGGCGGGCGAGCTGTTGAACGGATAGCGTCCCGCTTCCGGGAACTTGCCGAGGATCGCGTCGAGCGCCGCCTTGCCGGGCCCGAGCGGGTTCTCGTTGCTGCTGATCCGGATTTCTTCGACGCCTGGCGGAAGCACCGGCCTGGCGCGCTGGCCCTGGGTCTGCGCTTCGGCGAGATGCGCTTCGAGCCCTCGGGCCGCGAGGAACGCACCGGAGAGCGCGACCTCGTCCGCTGCTCCGATCAGTCGCAGGAAACCGCGGCGGGATACCGGCATGTCCAACCTCCCAGTCGACAACCCGATTGGCCGCCAATCCTACTACAAACGCTAGCGGGTTATGCGATGAATCGCCGCAAGGTCTCCTAGAAAAATGGCGTCTTTCGAGGCGTCGATGCGAATGACGGAACTCTGCGGGTAGACGTTCACGACCGTGGCTTCGCCGACGATCTGGGTCGGACCGTCCCCCTTCGGCGCCTCTCGATAGATGGTGATCATCTGGCCCGCACGGACGCCGTGCTCGCTGCCGCGATCGAACAGCATCACCAGGCCTGCGTAGCCCATCTGCCGCTTCTCGTCGGCCATGACGATCCGTCCCGGATGCGCGAAGTCGGGATCCGCCGCGGAGGCCGGCGCCGGCACGACCGGACTGGTGAAAGGCTCGAGGTAGTCGCCTTCCATCACGCCGTCGCAGGCGTGTGTGACCGTCGCCACCGCCGTGCGCTCCTGCACGTTCAGGACGGTCACCCAGCCAGCCGTGTGGATGCTGTTCGGACGGAATTCGGCAGAAACCGGCGAGTAGCGGTCGTGGACGTAGCGGCGCACGAAGTACTGCTGCCCGGGCTCGATGCCTTGCGCGCTGCCGGCGTTGATTACCAGCGGTTCACCCGGACCGAACATGATGCGCCCGTGGACGTAGCCGCCCGAGACGCGAATCGTCGCCGCGGGCGGCGCCGGAAGACTCATCGGCGCGCAGGCGATCTGCTCGGTGATGTTGGCGCCTCCGGCGATCTGCGGCGCCTGGGCAAGCATGACGAGAGCGATGGCGACGTTCACCGCAATCCTCCTTTGATGATCTTTTCCCCCGGCGTGCCGGGCGTCTTGGCTTTCAGCTCCGCGATCCGCTGCTGTGCCTTGGTCAGGTACTCGCTCTGCTCGAATTCCTTGACCAGCCTCTCGTAGTAGGGCAGGGCCTCCGCCGGACGGTTGATCTTCAGCAGCGACTCGCCGAGGTAGTAGTAGGCACCGTCGCGTCGCGTGTACTCCGGATCGCTCGTCAGGAGAGGAATGAGCCGTCCGACCGCGCCGGGATACCACTTGATGCGGTAGTAATGGAGCGCCACGCCCATGTCCCAGTCGGCGATCCGGTCCTTGGCCTCGCGCAGGTGCTGCCGCGCCTCATTGATCAGCGGCTTGTCGGCGAAGCGCGTGACGTAGTTCTGGAACTCACGAATCGCATCGCGCGTTTCCGTCTGGTCGCGCATCGGCGAGCGCATCTGCCGGAAGTGCGCCATCGCCAGCTGGAACTGCGCGTAGTGGGCCTTTTCATGCGTCGGATAGAAGTTGAGGAACTCGCGGTACTCGTTGATCGCGAGCACGTAGGACTCCGCCGATCGTTCGCCCAGGTATGTATCGCCGATCCCGAGCTTGGCTTCGGCACGGTACTGGCTGGTCGGATAGCTGTCGACCAGCTGCCGGAAGTACTCGCGTGCGACCAGCCAGCGCTTGCGGCCGAGGTTCTCGGTGCCGCGTTCGTAGAGAAACTTGTCGGGTTCGAGCGTGCCGGTCGGAGGCTTCTTCGGCCCGCCGCCGGTGCAGGCGGCTGCCGCGATCAGCAGCAGGACGACAGCCGCGCACTTCAGTTTCGTCATGACTTATACGAGCGCCGGCGACGACGACAGCCACCGGTACTCGGCCTGAATCCCTTCTTCGAGCGACACTCTCGGGACGAACCCGAGATCCTTCTTTGCCAGCGAGGTATCCGCGTAGGTATCGCGCATGTCGCCTTTCTGCGTATCCTCCCGGTTGATCTTGAGCGGATGGCCCGCCGCGCGCTCGATGATCCGCAGCACGTGATTCATCGACACGCGAGCGCCGCCGCCGATGTTGTAGGCAGTGCCCGGCACGCCGCGTTCCGCCGCGGCGATGGTTGCCGTCACCGCGTCTGCGACGAAGGTGAAGTCGCGCGTCTGTTCACCGTCGCCGTAGAGTGAAATCGCTTCGTCCTTGATCGCCGCGCGGATGAATCGGTTGAA
>JBKPSE010000632.1:0-6653 GCA_046765855.1 Acidobacteriota bacterium
CCGCATCTCCGGCCGCTCCGCGCCCACGTCCGCCGCGTCCGCCTCCGGCGGCTGCCGCCGTTGCTGCCGCAGGGTCTGGTCCGGGAAACGGACCGCCTTCGCCGAGGAAGCCGAGATTCTGTTCGTTGGTGCGATCCTTCCAGCTCATTCCGATAACGTAGGGCCCGGCCGTTCGCATGAGCGTCTCCCACATCGGGCCGTGAAGCGCCATGTGTCCGGTATCCCAGTGGAACCCGACATACTTCGGATCGAAATCCTTCATCACGTAAAGCAGATCCCACACCACGGATCCGATTGAGTTGGCGCCGGCGCGCGTGTGATACATCAGCGTGGTGCCGTGCTTCTGATTGAGCCGGACGAAGCCGTCGACCTTCTTCTTGATCGCGTCCAGCTGCGGCATGATCGGCTTGGTCAGGTCGTAATTGTCCGTCCCGCACCAATAGTGCGTCGCCCCGACCTGTCCCATGGTCGCGACCATCGCCTCGAGGTTCGGCGCGTCCGCACTGGTCTGGTTGCCGCCGCGGATCTGCTTCACGCGCAGTCCGTGCTTCTGCATCGTCTTGACGAACGCGGGCAGCTCCGTCGTCACCTTTGCCGGATCGATGTGACCAGGATAGGCCTGCACCGTCGGCTGTACGCCGCCGCAGGTCATCTCGATTGCCGCTTCGGCGATTTCGTCGGGATCGCGCAGCCAGTGCAGGTTGCGCGTGTAGCAGTCCATGATCAATCGCCGCGTCGGCGGAGCGGGCGTGGCCGCGGGCGTCTGTGGCGCAGCCGGAGCCGGTGCGCCCTGCGGCGGCGCCGCGCCAGCCGGCGGTTGATCCGCCGAGACGACGTCGCCGAGGACCTTGGCCGCGAGCGTCGCCATGAGACCGGTGTGAAGGAAGGCGCGTCTGTCCATGATCTCCTCGGGCCTTGTTTATTTGAGAGCGAACGCCACCACAGTCGCGTTCGGACCGGGGCTCGGTTTTGCGGGAATGTGGAAGGACGCGTCGCCGCCCCCCGCGACCGTGACGACGTACTGCTTGCCGTTCGCACCCTGATAGGTGAGCGGCGTCATCAACGAATCGTCAGGCAGGGTTCCTCGCCAGAGCTCTTTGCCGGTCTTTGCATCGAACGCGCGGAAGCCGAAATCCGTCGTCGCGCCGATGAAAACGAGGCCGCTGGCGGTCGCGATCGGTCCGCCGTCGTTGACGGCGGTACCCGTTCCGGTGATTCCTTTTTTCGCCAGTTCCGGGTATTCGCCGAGCGGCGTCCGCCACACGACGTCACCGGTCTTCGTGCTGACGGCAATCAGCTCCGACCACGGCGGCTGGTTGCAGGGATAGCCCTGCTGATCGACGTAGAAGTTCGTCGGCACCTTCTGCTTGCCGAACGACGGCAGCACGCCGGAAGACATGCTCGACTGCAGCTGCGCAATCACGCCGAGATGCCGCGTGTTGAGGAAGACGAGATCGAGCGTCGGATCGGCCGCGACTCCCGCCCAGCTGCCCCCGCCTTCGGACCCTGGAAAGACCAGACTCGGCAACATGCCGTAGGGCGTGTACGGCCCCATGTTCACGGATTTGTCGAAGAGGTCGGTGCAGTACTTCTCCGCTTCGGGAGAGATTCTGCTGACTTCCTTCCGCGTCATGCTGTCGCGCGTCAGTCCCGTCGGCTTCACCGGGAACGGCTGCGTGGGCCACGCCTGATCGCCCGGCGCGTCGAAGCGCGGGACCGGCCGTTCCTCCAGGCCGAAAAGCGGTTCACCGGTCAGGCGATGGAACATGAAGAGCATTCCCTGCTTGGTCATCTGCGCGACGGCGGGAACGCGCTGTCCATCTTTCACCGCTTCAATGAGGGCAGGCGGGCAGTTGACGTCCCAGTCGTAGATGTCGTGATGGGTGAGCTGTTGATGCCACTTGCGCTTGCCGGTCGATGCCTGCAGTACGAGCAGCGTCGTCGCGTAAAGATTCGTGCCTGGACGGCTGCCGCCATAGTTCTGATCCGTCGCGTTGCCCAGTGGAATGAACACGAGATCGTTCACCGGGTCGACGGTCATCGGCACCCAGACGCCGGGACCGCGGCGATCCTGCCACCCGTTCAGGCCCCATGTCCCGAAGTTCTCGTCGTTCGGCTGCGGCACGACGTGGAAGCGCCACACTTCCTTGCCGGTAACCAGATCGAACGCGCGCGGATCGCCGGGAAGACCGTAGCGCCCCTGTTCGCCGGTGCGCGCGGCGACGATCGCCAGGTTCTTGTAGATTGCCGGGGGCGTGTTGGTGGAGTAGCCGCCGCCGAATTTTTCGGTGACGCCAATGGCGAGATTGATCATGCCCGCGGGACCGGGGACTGGCTCGCCGGTCTTCGCATCGAGCTGCACGATGAATCCGTTCGTCGTGTCGATGACGATGCGCGGTTTGATGCGAGGAGTGCCTTCCCAGTACGAGATGCCGCGGCCGCCGGCGGACGGATTTGGTCCGATGTCCTTCAGGTTTTTCAGATCGGACTTCCACAGCTCCTTACCGCTGTCTGCCTGCAACGCAACGATGGTGGTGCCGACGGGGAAATACATCACGTTGCCAATGACGATCGGCGTGACCGTATAGCCTGCGGCGGGAATGCCCATGTCGTAGGTCCAGGCGGTCGTCAACTGCGTCACGTTCTGCGGCGTGATCTGGGTCAGCGGCGAGAACTTCATGCTGCCGGGATCGTTGCCGACGGTGAACCAGTCGGCGCGCGGCGGCAGCTTGGCCGCGGCAGGTCTGACAGGCGCCTTGGCATTTTGGGCGGCGAGTCCCGCGGCACCGACCACGGTCAGCAGCGTGAGCACAAAGATCAGGCGTTTCATCGTGTGGCGTCCTCTTCGGATAGCGGAGTATATATCGGAGTCGTCCGCACGTGTATTGACAATAAGACAGGTCGTGCCTATAGTCGCCATCCACGGCCCCGCGACGGACCGCGGCAGGAGTGTGCATGTCATCGGCAGCGGTTTCGTCTACCAGTTCGAAGATGCCCGCAGCGGCCAGCGAAGAGGAGAAAGCCTCCGCGCTCGCCCTGTTGAGGCGGGCGCGCGCTGCGATGGCCGCCGTCGATCACTACGACCAGGACACCGTCGACCGGCTGTGCCAGGCCGTCGCCTGGGCCACTGCCAACGAGGAGACGTTCGGCCGACTGACGCGAATGAGCGTGGAGGAGAGCGGCATGGGCAGCGCCGAAGGCGTGCCCGCGCGCCGCTGGAAAATCCTCGGCATCCTGCGCGATGCGCTGCGCACCAGAAGCGTCGGCATCATCGAGGAGATTCCCGAAAAGGGCATCGTCAAGTACGCCAAGCCCGCTGGCGTGATCGCCGGGCTCCTGCCCGTCACCAATCCATTGGTCACGATGGTCAACATGGCCATCAACGCGATCAAGTGCAAAGACGCGGTCATCTTCTCGCCCCATCCGCTCAGCCGTAAAACGGCGTTGGAGACGGCGCGGGTGCTGCGCGCCGCGCTGGCCAAGCAAGGCGCGCCCGAAGACCTCGTACTCTGTCTCGAAAAACCGAGCATTCCGCTGGCGCAGGAGCTGATGTCGATCTGCGATCTGTCGATCGCGACGGGCGGCAGCGCGATGGTCAAAGCGGCCTACAGCTCGGGCAAACCCGCCTACGGCGTCGGCGCCGGCAATGCCACGGTCGTGATCGACGAGACAGCCGACATCGCCGAAGCGGCGATGAATACCCGCATCAGCAAGACGCAGAATCACGGATCCGGCTGCTCGTGCGACGGCAACCTTCTCGTCGAGGCGTCGATCTACGAGCGCCTGCTCGAGGCGCTGATCCAGGAAGGCGGCTACGTCGCGACTCCGGAGGAAAAGGCGCGGCTGGAAGCGGCGATGTGGGACGCCGACGGCCGCCGGCGGATCGACACGATCGCCCGCGCCGCCAAAGTGATTGCCGAGAAGGCCGGCTTCACGCTCCCGCCAGGCAAGACCTTCATCATCGTCAAGGAGGAGCGCATCGGCAAGGCCTACCGCTTCTCAGGAGAGAAGCTCGCGCCGGTGCTCGCGATCTTCAAATACACCGATTTCAGCGAGGCGCTGCGGATGGTCTCGGAGATCCTGGAGGTCGGCGGCAAGGGGCACTCCGTCGGAATCGCCTCGTTCGACGACGACCACATCCACCGTCTTGCGTTGATGGCGCCGGTCAGCCGGATCATGGTGCGCCAGCCGAACGTGCGCGGCAACGCCGGCTCGTTCACCAACGGCATGCCGCAGACCGCGAGCCTCGGCTGCGGCACCTGGGGCGGCAACATCACCAGCGAAAACATCAGCGTCAAGCACTACATGAACACCACGTGGGTGAGCCGTCCGATTCCCGAAGACAAGCCCGACGAAAAGGAGATCCTCGGCGAATTCTACGGATCCGAGATCTTCTGACGCCTACGCGCGATTAACGTATCGATACCGTAACAGCAGCGGCCCCGCGCCGGACAGGCCGGTATACTCCGAGCATCCCTAACCTCCGCAGACGCGCCGACGCGCGCTGACTGTGAGCCTGTCATGAATCACTCCAGGATATTCCTCTACCTCACCGCCGCCGCGAGCATCGTGCCCGTGGTTTCCTCGTACGCGCAGAAAGCGGCTGCGCCGATTACACCGGAGCGTTATGCCGCGTCGACCGAGTGGCCGACGTATGGACACGATTCGGGCGGCATGCGGTTCTCGCCCCTGAAGCAGATCACGCCCGCGAACGTCGGCACGCTGGAGATTGCCTGGGTCTATCACTTGAAGCCCGAGGGCTACGTCGCCCCGACTCGCGCCGGACGCGCAGGCGCGGCGGGACGCGGCGGCGCGCCAGGACGCGGCGAGAGTCGCGGCGGCCGTGGCGCCGCTACCGGATTCAACAACTCGGAAGGCACACCGCTCGTCGCCGGCGGACTCATGTATGTTGCAGCGCCGTACGGCCGGGTGGTCGCGCTCAATCCGACCACCGGGAAAGAAGCCTGGGTCTACCAGCTGCCGAGCGGCAATCCGTCGACGCGCGGGGTGGAGTACTTCTCAGGCGACGCGCAAACGCCGCCGCTGCTCGTCGTCGGCACCTCCGACTCGAAGCTGTTCACGCTCGACGCGAAGACCGGGGCGCTGAACACGAAATTCGGCGACAACGGCTTCGTGACGCTGGACAAGGCGCCGACATCCCCGTCGATCGTTTACAAGAACCTGATCATCATTGGCGGACGTCTCAGTGAGGGAAGCGGGCCGGGCAGACCCGGGGACGTCGTCGCCTACGACATCCACGACGGCAAGGTGGCGTGGACTTTCCATTCGATCCCGCAAAAGGGTGAACCCAACTTCGGAAGCTGGCACGGAGACAGCGCGAACCAGCGGACGGGCGTCAATGTCTGGGGGTTCATGACGGTGGATGTTCAGCGCGGCATCATCTACATGCCGTTTGGCGCGCCCTCGAGCGATCTGTTCGGCGGAGACAGGCCCGGCGACAACCTTTACAGTTCGAGCATCGTGGCGGCTGAGGCGAGCACCGGCAAGTATCTGTGGCACTTCCAGGTCGTTCATCATGACGTCTTCGACTTCGATCTCGAGTCCGCGCCGCTCTTGATGGACATACGGCAAGGTGGCAGGACGATTCCCGCCGTGGCGGTCGTCGGCAAGAGCGCGATCATCTTCCTGCTCGATCGCGTCACCGGCAAACCGATCTACCGCGTGGAAGAGCGTCCGGTCGCGCAAAGCGACGTTCCGGGGGAAAAGATGTCGCCGACGCAGCCCTTTCCCGTGAAGCCCCAACCTCTCGCCCGGACGAATTTCACCATGGCCGACATCGCCACCGTGACGCCGGAGCTGGAAGCCAACTGCCGCAAGCTGATCGCCGACAACAACATCGACGTTGGCAAGGGCCCCTACGCTCCGACGACCTACAACCGATCACGCGTCATCTTCCCCAGCGAAATCGGCGGACCGAACTGGGGAGGCATGTCGTTCAATCCGGCGCTCGGCTATCTGTTCGTGAACGTCAACGACATCGGTCAGCTGAACGGCAACAAGGACCCGGAGGAAGGTCCGGTGGACGTGGCCAAGCTCGCCGGCTCGAACCTTCCCGGCGGCCGAACCGGCCCATACGCGAACGTCTCGCCGGGCGGCCGCTTCAGGGACCCTGCGACCGGCATGTTCTGCAATCAGCCGCCATGGGGCGAGCTGGTGGCGGTCAACGTCAACACCGGCGACATCGCCTGGAAGGTGCCGCTCGGCATCACCGACACCCTGGCCGAGGACAAACAAAAGACGGGCCGGCCCAACATCGGCGGCTCGATCGCCACAGCCGGCGGTCTCGTGTTCATCGGCGCGACCGATGATTCGCGTTTCCGCGCCTTCGACGCGCGGACGGGCAGGGAGTTGTGGGTCGCGAAGCTCAACGCGTCATCGGCCGCCGTGCCGAGCACCTATCAAGGCGAGGACGGCCGGCAGTACGTCGTCGTCACCGCGACCGGGCCGTACGGCGGGGCGCAGACCGCGGACGAAGTCGTCGCCTTTGCGCTGAAGAAATGAACAAGGGCGGCAGGCCCGATCACTTGAACCGCAGCGCGTCCGCGGCGTCGGTGATCTTGGCCTTGTCGATGCCTTCGACCTTCGCGAGCGCGCTGGCGTCGGCGAAGTCCCCATGGACCTCGCGGTAGGCC
>JBKPSE010000633.1:0-3500 GCA_046765855.1 Acidobacteriota bacterium
GGCCGCAGCCGCGCGAACAGGTAGAGGGAATAGTTGGTGCGGCTTGCCCACGTCCGATAGCCCGGCTGCATCGTCCCGCGCAGCGTGATCGGCACGAACACCTCGGGCTTCGATCCGAGCGTGGTGCCATCGAAGCCGCGCGGCGCGACACCGACGATGGTCAGCGACTGCCCGTTGACGATCAGCTGCTTGTTCAGAACGCTCGGGTCCGCGGCAAACTGCCGCGTCCAGTAGGCGTGACTGAGAACGACGACGGGAGCTTCACCGACGAGGCGGTCGTCGTTGCTGTCGAACAGCCGCCCCAGCGCCGGCTGCAGCTGCAGGACCTGGAAATAGTTGCCCGACACCATCGCTCCCTCGGCGTTCAACGTCTGCCCCTGGAACGACAGATTCGCGCCGAACAGCCGGTGCGCCGCGATGCCGGTGAAGACGGTCTGGACCTTCTGCAGGTCGCGGAACATCGGGTAGCTGAACACCGCTTCGCAGTCGCCCGCCTGATTGCACGACTGCGAACCGGGCTTCGGTCCGGGCGCCGACAGGTTCACGAGCTCATCGGCCCGCGGCACGCTGAGCGCCTGCAGCAGCATCTGGTTGAAGCACGAGAAGATCGCCGCATTCGCCCCGATTCCGAGCGCCAGCGAGACGATGGCGATGATCGTGACGAACGGGGTCTTGAACAGAGTGCGCAGGGCGAATTTGATGCTGCTCATGGGGTCTTGGACGAGACTTTGGGGGCTCAAGTTTACTGCGATTGGCGAATGGCGATTGGCGAATGGCGATTGAATTGGCGATTGGCGATTGGCGATTGGCGATTGGCGACTGCCGATTGGATTGGCGATTGCCGAATGGCGATTGGATTGGCGATTGACGATTGCCGATTGGATTGACGATTGCCGATTAGCCATTGGCGATTGGCGAAATGGGGACGGTCGAATGGCGATTGCAGATTCCGAACGGCGGCCACTGAACGGAGTCTGAAGCTTTTGCTTCTTTTGCGGACACTTCTGCCCGGTTGTCGCGGAAAGCCGGTCAGAACTCGCTCGGAGCGGTTCGTGCACCACGTCGTGGCGTGAATCCACTCGCCCTTGAATTACAGGCCAGAACGCAGCGCTTTGCGATCGCGGTGATCAAATTCTGCGAACGACTTCCCAAGAACACCGCGGCGCAGGAGATTGCCGAACAACTGATCGATTCCGCGGGGGCGACCGACAGCAATTACCGCGCGACCTGCCGGGCGCGGAGTCCCGACGAGTTCATTTCGAAGGTCGGCGTTGCCGCGGAGGAGGCCGACGAGTCCAAGGGTTGGCTGGAGCTGCTCGTCCGCTCCGATTATGCGTCGATGGAGGCTGCCGGTCCGTTGATCAAGGAAGCGGACGAACTGACCGCGATCTTCGTCGCCTCCCGCAAGACCGCGCAAGAAAACAAGCGCAGGCGAGAGGAGCTGCGCAAAACCCGAGCCCGCCCCAATCGCCGCCGCTAGGATCAAAGTTGAGCCCGGCGTACCCGCAGCTTCAGAGTCGGAGTCGGCAATAGCGCAATCGGCAATCGCCAATCGGCAATGCAATCTTCAATCGGCAATAGCGCAATCGGCAATCGCCAATCGCCAGTCGGCAATCGGCAATCGGCAATCGGCAATGCAATCTTCAATCTGCAGTCGCCAATCGCCAATCGCGAATGCAATCTTCAATCTGCAGTCGCCAATCGCCAATCGTCAATCGCCAATCGCCAATGCAATCTTCAATCTGCAGTCGCCAGTCGCCAGTCGCCAATCGCCAATACAATCTTCAATCGCCAATCGCCAATCGCCAATCGCGAACTATTCGGCGACCGTGGCCAGGATCCGTTTTGGATCGATGCGCCAGATGTTGCCGGCGCGGATGTTGGTCAGCCAGACGTAGCCGAGACCGGCGCGAATCGAGTCGCCGCCGTCGCCGAAGAATTGCTGCGCCACCTTGTTCGTCGACGGATCGATGCGCGTGATCGGGTACTCGAACGAGGTTGCCCACACCGAACCCTCGCCGGCGGAGATCTCGCCGCCGCCGCCGGGGATGCCCGCTTCGATTGTCGCGACGACCTTGTTCGTCTTCGGATCGACGCGGGAGATCGAGCCATCCCCCTGATTCAGCGTCCACACCGCACCTTCGCCGACGGTCAGGAAGCGCGGCTTCGGGCCGACCGCGATCGTTTCCTCGATCACGTTGGTCTGCGCGTTGATGCGCGTCAGCGTGTTTTTGTCCGTGCTGGTGACCCAGACCGCATTGCTGCCGAATGCGACCGCGTAGGAACCGGGTGAGAGGTAGATCTCGGCGACGGTCTTGTTGGTTGCCGGATCGACGCGCGCGAGCGTGCCCTTCGTATCCGTCAGGATCCAGAAGCTGCCCGCGCCGATAGCGACGCCCCCTTCCGAGTCGGCAATCGTCATGGGAAAGGTCGCCTGGGCCTTTCCATCCGCGAGCGAGAGGCGCGTCACCGTGCTATCCCCGCAATTGGGCACCCAGAGGCTGCCGAAACCGGCGGCGAGGCCGGAACAGGGATGCGTGCCGACCGCGAACACGGTGGCGGCCGCGCTTTTGGGATCGAGCCGCGCCACGGCGTTCTTCGGCGAGTTCGAGACCCAGACTTCCTTGTCCACCGCCATCCAGTCCGGCGCGCCGGCGAAGTCGTAGACCGCTTCGGGTTTCAGCTTGGCGATCGGGATACGGACGCCCGGGGCGCTGACGCCCGGGCGTTTGGGCCGCGGCGGAGCGGTCGAGGTCGGCTGCGCGGGTGCCTGTGCAAACATGAGCAACGCCGGCCCGAGAATCGCGAGTTGTTTCACCGGATGCATGGGTGGCGCATAATATCCGGTCACCGGGTCCCCCGTCATGAGATTCCTCCATCGCAGCCCACGAAGGTGGGTCGTCCTCGCGTCGGCGATATTCGCCTGTTCCATTGCGTGGGCGCTGCGCGCACCCGTCGCCGCGCAAACGGCGCCGCCAGCCACCGCGCAGCAGATCGAGTTCTTCGAAGCGAACATCCGCCCCGTCCTGATTACAGCCTGCGGCGAGTGTCATATAGATGATGAGAAGGGCGGCTTGAGCCTGGCGAGCCGCGAGACCCTGATCAAAGGTGGCGACAGCGGCCCGGCGATCGTGCCGGGCGATCCGGCGAACAGCCGCCTGATGCACATGATCCGGCGCGACCAGGGCTTCAAGCCGATGCCCAAAGGCGAAGACAAGCTGCCCGACGCGACCATTGCCGCCTTCGAGCAGTGGATTGCCGCAGGCGCGGTCTGGGGGAACGTAAAACCGGCGAAAGGGGGCAGTGTCGCCAGCGCCGCGCCGGCCATCACCGCGGAACAGCGCGCGTGGTGGGCATTCCGGCCGCTGGTGAAGCCGGCGGCTCCGGAGGTGAAGAACAGCGAGTGGCCGAAGACCGACATCGACCGCTTCATCCTCGCGCGCCTCGAACGCTGTCTCTTATACACATCTGACGCTGCCGACGACTTGGTCTCGGTGTAG
>JBKPSE010000634.1:0-3411 GCA_046765855.1 Acidobacteriota bacterium
GGTCGCGGATGCGTCCCGTGTTGCGGAAGTCCATGTGGAGGTCGTCGACGAAGATCAGGAAGATGCGCCCCGACGCGTCGTTGGTCGGACGCGGCGGCGGCAGCAGAATCCCCTCCTGCACGGGAGGCGGCGGCGCGCTGATGTCGTTCAAGACGCGGCCGCCGTGGGTCAACACGAAGGTGACGAGGTTCTGCTTGACGCCGTCCTCGTAAACCTCGAAGTCGCCCTTCCCCAGATTCGCAACGAACTGCCCCTGGTTGTCGCGGACGATGACGTCGGTGGTGACCAGGTCGACACTGCGGCGAATGACCTGCGGAGCGGGGGCGAGAATGCCTTCCGGCTTCTTCGGATCCTGCGCGCTCTGCGCCGACAGCGCCGTGCCCGCGCCGAGCAGGGCTAGCGCAATCAAATACTTACGCATGACATTTCATTATACGCGGCGAGGCCGCGGCTCGCGGCCGACGACCGAGCGGAGGCTTTCGAACACGACTTCGTACTCCTCCAGCGCGGCGGCGACCTCTTCAGGCGTGCTCCAGGCATCGGGGTTAAGACGCGCCGCACGCGCTTTCAGCTCTACGCGGCTCGCGTCATCCATTTCCTTCCGCTCGATGCGCGCGACGATATCCGCGTAGCGGGACCGCAGCCGCTGAAGCCCCTCGGACCCGAGACGCGCCAACACGGCATCTCCGGACTGCGAAGACTCATCCGCGCCCTGGCCTTGCCTGGGTTCCGTCGCTTCCGTGGTTCGCCTCTCAGCGTAATCGGTGAGTGATCCTTCAGCGCGTTCCGCGTGATCCGTGGCTGATCTGTCCGCGTGTTCCGTGGCTGACCTTTCAGCGTGTTCCCCGTATTCCGTGGCTGATCTGCCTTCCGCGTCTTCGGCGTATTCCGCGGCTATTTTGTCCCCGTGTTCCGTGTATTCCGCGCCTGATCTGTCCGCGCTTTCCGTGTATCGCGCGGCTGGTCTTTCCGAAAATTCCGGGGTCGAACCTTCCGAGTGTTCCGTGTATTCCGCGGCTGATCTGCCTTCCGCGTGTTCCGCGTATTCCGTGGCTGATCTGTCCGCGTGTTCCGCGTATTCCGTGGCTGATCTGTCCGCGTGTTCCGCGTATTCCGTGGCTGATCTGTCCGCGCGTTCCGCGTATTCCGTGGCTGATCCTCTTTCCGCCTGTTCCGTACGATCGGCAGCCGTGGCCAACGCCTCAGCGTGTTCCGCGGCACGTTCTTCCGCGGCTTCGGCCAGCTCCTGCATCGCCTCCGCCGCTTCTGCGGTCGGCAGCGGCGGAACCGCGGCAGCCGACGTCTCCATCGGCCGCGGCCGCTGGCTCTGCTGATCCCGGCGGTCGCGGCGATCGCGTCCGTCGCGTTCGCGGCGCGGCGAAGGTTCCGGCAGCGGCTCTTTCAGCAGCCGTGGCCAGTCGAACTGCACGTCAGGGTTGTGCTGCTCGAGCAGCCGAATCGCCTCGTCATCGATTGCAGCGCGCCCGACGCGAACGCCGGGCGGCGTACGGAACCAATAAAGGAGCCGTTGTCCGCGGCCGCGACGGCGTCCGCCCGCGGATTCGACCAGCGCGGTTGTTTCATATCCGCGCTTGTCTCGCATGAAGCGCAGCTGCGGCAGGGTTACTTCCTCTTCGTCTTTTTCGCGGCGGGTTTGCTCTTCGACTTGGCCGGCTTGGGCTTCGGCTTCGCCGCGGCACGTGCGGGCTTCTTCGCAGCGCTCTTGCCGTTCGTCGTCGCCTCCGCCCGCGCGGCTGCGGGTTTCGGCAACGGCAGCGGCTTCACGGCAGACTTGGCCACCAAGGTAAACCGTGTCTGATCGCCGAGCGAGTGATAGCTCCAGATTTCGGAGACGCTCACGTCGTTTTCCGCGCAGAGGCGGCGCGCGATGTCTACCGCCGCGGCCGGCACATATAAATGAAATGGCGCCCGCGCGCGGCCGAAGTGGGCCCACTGGGCCATGGCCTCGAGATGGTTGACCGACTCCCCCGTTTCCACCTCGATCAGTCCCTCGAGTCTGTGTCCCTTGTCCTGTGAGGTCAGCACCAGGTCCGGATACATCTGGCTTGCCCCGATTTTGACGCCCGTGGCCTGTTCGTCGGCCACGTTGATGGCGACCTCGTGCTTACGCTTGAGCTTCGCCTGCAACAGGCGAATCACGCGGTCGTGCTCGAGCTGCTCTCGGACAGGCCGGACGAGAATCGGACTCAAGGAACCTCCGGGGAACCCGTAATGTTAGCCTACTCAGCCGCTTGACGGGGATCTCTTTTCACCCCATTATGATGCGGTGATTGCCGCGGCGGAGAGTCCCCTGGCTGAGTCTGCAACCAGAACCATCCTTATCGTAGACGACGACCGATCCGTGGCTGACACGTTCGCCAGGATGCTCAAGCTCGAGGGTTTCGAAGTGGCGACCGCGATCAACGCAGAAACCGGCCTCGAGCTTGCCGATAACGTCAGGCCTCACGCGATCATCCTCGACATGCGCATGCCGATCACCAACGGACTGCAGTTTCTGCGCATGGTCCGCGCGAAACCGCATCTGGTCGAGATCCCCGTGGCGATCGTCACCGGCGATTACTTCCTCTCCGACGCGATCCAGCAGGAACTCAAGACACTGGGCGCGTCGATCCGTTTCAAGCCGCTCTGGCTCGAAGACCTCGTCGCTCTCGCGAAAACGCTCGTCGCCTGATTGACTCGTCGCCAGTGAACGACCGCTTCCTTCGCGCCTGCCGCCGGCAGCCCGTTGACGCCACGCCTGTCTGGTTCATGCGCCAGGCGGGGCGCTACATGTCGGATTACCGCGCGCTGCGAGAGCGCTATTCGCTGCTGCAGATTTGCGCGCAGCCTGAGCTGGCGGTCGCCGTCACGATGCAGCCGGTCGACGTCATCGAGGTGGACGCGGCGATCCTCTTCTCGGATCTCCTGCTGCCGTTCACGCCGATGGGGTTGACGTTCGATTTTCTAAAAGGCGAAGGCCCTTCGGTCGAACACCCGATCCGCCATGCCTCCGACGTGGACCGCATCAAGGTGATCGATCCGCGCGAAGGCCTCGCTCACGTGCTCGCCACCATCCGGCTGCTTCGCAAAGAGCTCGAGCACAAGGTGCCGCTGATCGGCTTCGGCGGCGCGCCGTTCACGATGGCGTCTTACGCGATCGAAGGCGGCCCCTCGACGTCATACGCGCGGACGAAAGCCTTCATGTACTCGCAGCCCCGCGCCTGGCGCACACTGTGTGACCGCTTCGCGACGGTGATGGCCGATTATCTGCTCGCGCAGGTGGAAGCGGGCGCGCAAGCCATTCAAGTGTTCGATTCGTGGGTCGGCCAGCTCTCTCGCGCCGACTATCGCGAGTTCGCCCTGCCGCACACCAAGCGGATCTTCGACGCGCTCGCCGGTACGGTCCCGACC